>NZ_JBSFPS010000054.1:0-41327 GCF_053588315.1 Streptosporangium sp. NPDC003464
TTTCGGGTACGGGCCGCCACGACACTCACTAGAGGCTTTTCTCGGCAGCATAGGATCACCCACTTCGCCACAATCGGCTCGGCATCACATCTCAGCCGGCCCGGCCGCGCCCGGCCCGCCGGGCGAGCGTGTGCGCGATGTCGCCGAGCACGACGCCCTCGGACGTGCGCTCCTCGGGTACGCGCTCCTCCGACGCGGCACCGTCGGACGCGGGCTCCTCGGACATGGCACGGTCGGACGCGGGCTCCTCGGACGCGACACCGTCGGACGCGGGCTCCTCGGACACGGCACCGTCGGAGGTGACCTTCGCGGACGCGGCCGCCTCAGGCGGGACCCCGCCGGGTGCGAGCTCGGCGCCGACCCAGTCCGCGAGCACCCGGGCGTGGTCCCGGACCCGCTCGGCGGACACGTCCGTGAGCAGGAACACCTTCGCCCCCGGCCGATCGCGTCCGGCCTCGCCGTACCGGCCCGGGGCCGGAACCGGGGCGGCCGCGGCGGAGGACGCGACCGGCGCGGCGCGCTCCAGGACGACGTGGGCGTTGGTCCCACCGAAGCCGAAGGAGGAGACCCCGGCCCGGGGGTGGTCGCCCGGCCAGGGGGTCGGGGCGGTGACGACCCTGAGACGCTCCCAGGGGATGTGCGGGTTGGGCCGGTGGAAGTGGACGCTGGGCGGGATCACGCCGTGATGGAGCGCGAGGACGGTCTTGATCAGGCCGGTGATCCCCGCCGCGGCCTCAAGATGGCCGAGGTTGCTCTTCGCGGAGCCGATGAGCAGCGGCGTGGTACGGCCGCCGCAGAGCGCGGCGTCGATGGCCCGGGCCTCGATGGGGTCGCCCAGGAAGGTCCCGGTGCCGTGGGCCTCGATGTAGTCGGGGCCGTCCAGCTCGGCGTAGGCGGCGCGCAGGAGCTCCTCCTGGGCCTCCGGATTGGGCGCGACCAGCCCGTTCGAACGGCCGTCCTGGTTCACCGCGGTGGCCCGGACGACGGCCAGGATCCGGTCGCCGTCGCGCTCGGCGTCGGTCAGCCGCTTCAGCACGGCGACGCCGCACCCCTCGGCCCTGACCATCCCGTCCGCCGAGGCGTCGAAGCTCTTGCAACGGCCGTCGGGCGCGGTCCCGCCGCCCTGGTCGAACGCCATCGTGATCACCGGTGAGAGCAGCAGGTTGACCCCCGCCGCGAGCGCCAGGTCGCTCTCCCCCGAGCGCAGGCTCCGGACGGCGAGATCCGTGGCGACCAGCGAGGACGAGCAGGCGGTGTCCACCGACAGGCTCGGCCCGCGCAGGTCGAGCAGGTAGGACAGCCGGTTGGCGGCGATGCTGAACGCCGCCCCCGTCGCCGTCCAGGCGTCCACCTTCGCCGGATCGGCGGTGGTCAGGTAGGCGTACTCGTTGCCGGAGATGCCGACGAACGCCCCGGTGCGGCTGCCGCCCAGCGACCGGGGGGCGATGCCGGCGTGCTCCAGCGCCTCCCAGGCCGTCTCCAGCAGCAGGCGCTGCTGCGGGTCCATGACCTCGGCCTCCCCCGGGACGATCCCGAAGAAGTCGGCGTCGAAACCGGCCACGTCGTCCAGGAACCCGCCGTGCCGGGTGGTCGCGGCCAGCGCCTCGGCGGTGCGGGGGGAGCCGTCGTCGAAGGCCGCCCACCGGTCCTCGGGCACCCGGCCCACCGCGTCGCCACCCGCCATGAGCAGCCGCCAGAAGTCCTCCGGCCCGTGCACGGACCCCGGGAGGCGGCATCCGACGCCGATCACCGCGATCGCCTCCTCGGGGTCGGCCGTGCGGCCGGCCGCCGGGGCGACGGCCGTACCGGACGCCAGGCCCCGCGCGAGCCGGTTGATCGTGGGGTACTCCCAGACCAGCGTGGGCCCCAGCGCCCGGCCCAGGAACACCTCCAGCTCGCCGGCCACCGCGACCGCGTCACGGGAGGACAGCCCGAACTCCTCCAGGGGGCGGTCGGGGTCGACGTCCGCCAGGGGCAGACGGCAGCGGGTCGCGATCCGCTCCCCGAGGAAGCGGCGGATCTCTTCTTCGCCGATCAGGTCCACGTGGCGGCTCCCAAGAACACCCGAGGTGATCGGCAAACTTACAGAGACAAATCGACATAAGGGAGCCCTGACAGCCCACAATCCACCAGCGCGTTTTGTCACCACTGTGATAACGGCCACCCGTTCGGGGGATTTGTTCGCGCGGCTCAATCACCTCTCCCGTTTCGTTGCGAACGCTCATATCCGCGCCCCGGGGGCCGGGCTTAGGGTCGCCTGCCACGGCCCCTGTCTCCAGGCCGGGTGGAGGAAAGACGATGCGACCTGCTCGACGCGGACTCCTGGTGCTGGCGACCGCGCTGATCGTCGGCCTGCCGACGGCCGCGCA
This sequence comes from Streptosporangium sp. NPDC003464, assembly GCF_053588315.1. Lineage (NCBI taxonomy): Bacteria > Bacillati > Actinomycetota > Actinomycetes > Streptosporangiales > Streptosporangiaceae > Streptosporangium > Streptosporangium sp. NPDC003464. Next base: position 2,370 of record NZ_JBSFPS010000054.1, read on the forward strand.
CGCCGACCTCGGCGGCACGGCCGGCGAGAGCCCGTCCGGCAAGAGTCCGTCCGGCCCCTGGCCGGCCGCGCTGGCCGGCAGCGCGCGAGTGGTGAAGGAGCGCCGGCTCGGCCCGCGCATGCTCGACATCCAGGTGTCGTCGCCCTCGGTCAACGCGATCCTGCCGGTCCGGCTGCTGCTGCCCCGAGGCTGGTCGAAGCGGGCCGGGCGCACCTGGCCGGTGCTCTACCTGCTGCACGGCGGCGCCGACAACTACACCTCGTGGACCCGGATGACCGACGTCGAGGAGATGGCCGAGGACCTGGACGCGATCGTCGTGATGCCCGAGGCGGGCCGCGCCGGGAACTACTCCGACTGGTACAACGGCGGCAGGGGCGGGGCGCCCGCCTGGGAGACCTTCCACACCTACGAGGTGCGCCGCCTGCTGGAGATCGGCTACCGGGCCGGCGGCCGCCGGGCCGTCGCCGGTCTGTCCATGGGCGCCTACGGCGCGATGAAGTATGCCGCGCGGCACCCCGGGATGTTCCGCTTCGCCGGCTCCTACAGCGGCGTCATGTCCACCCGCCTGCCCGGCATCCCCGAGCTCATCATGAACGCGCAGACGGCCGAGCGGAAGGACCCGAAGGCCCTGTGGGGGGACCCGGTCAAGAACTGGCGGGTCTGGCGGGACAACGACCCCGCCTACCTGGCCAGGAACCTGCGCGGGACGAGTGTCTACATCTCCAGCGGCACCACCAGCCGGCTCGGCGAGCTCGACCCGCCCGGCGCGCCCTGGAGCCCCGCCCACCTCAGCGAGCCGATCTCCGCCTACACGGCCAAGGACCTGATCGCCAAGCTCCGTCGGTACGGCGTCAAGCCCGTGGTCCACCTGTACAAGGACGGCACCCACACCTGGCCCTACTGGACCCGCGAGTTCAAGCGCTCCTTCCCGATGATCCTGGCGGCCCTCGGCCTGGAGGGCGGCGGCCCGCCCACCTCGCCGGATGAGCAGGCGTCGCCGCAGGACGAGATGGACGACGGCATCGGGGACCTGCTCGGCCACCGCTCCTCGATCGTCATCTCCGGCGCCGGACCCTCCCGTTAGCCTCCGGGCCCTCCGTCAGACGTCCCGCTCGGGACGGCGGACGTAGACCTGGTCCCCTGTCTGGATCATCCGGAAGAGGGGCTTGGCGTTGTGGAGCGGGACGCGGATGCATCCGTGGGACGCGGGGTGGCGCGGGACCCGCTCGGAGCCGTGGAAGCCGATGCCGCCGTTGAAGTAGACCGTGTAGAACTGCTCGCCCAGGGGTCCGGTGGTCCATCCGGCCGTCCGCCACCAGGCGCGGAAGTCTCCGGTGGGCGTGACGGCGACCCCGCAGTGGCCTTTCTTGCAGTAGGACTCGCCGTTACCGGTCGAAATGTGGGTGACCAGTGCGGGCCTGCCGTCCTTCCAGGCCGTGAGCAACTGTCGGCGCAGGTCGATCTCCACCCGCTCGGGCCCGCCGTAGCTCACCAGCGGCCTGATGCGCGCCGGACGGGCCAGCGCCCGCCAGGTCGCCAGGTCGACCTGGTCGACGGGGGGCAGCCCGTTCGCCTTCTGGAAGGCCCACACGGCCACGCGCAGCGCGGGGTCGTATCCGGACCCGGCGGACCCCGGGCTGAAGCCCAGCCGGTCCAGCCGCCTGCGCACCTCCTCGACCCGGACTCCCTCGTCGCCGAGACGCAGGGTGGGCCACCGCGGCGGCGCGGGGGCGGCCCCGGCCTTCGGCGGCTGAGGAGTCGCTCCGGAGGTCGGCGCGGGGCGCCCGGAGCTCCGCGGCGAGGCGATGCCGGTGTGCGCGAGGATCAATGGCAGTGACACGGCCAGGGCGACGGCCGTGCCCGCGATCAGGAGGAAATGAACAGTTCTTCGCATGTTTCGCTTCCAACCGCTCTCGGGCGGAATCAGCTAGCAGGAATATGAGTATTCACGGTCCGCCACGGCTGAACGCACCAGCGCGACCGCCTCTTTCGCACATCCCCAGGAGAAACTGAATCCGGCCCCACCGTGCGCGAAATTGTAAATGACCTGGTCCGCCTCATCCCATTCCAGGCAGACATTCTCATTCCGGAATGGCCGCAGTCCAGCCCGGACCGGCTCATCCGGGTCTATTCTGGCGTTCCGGAGTGCGGGCATGAACGCCAGGCAGCGCTCATACATCTCCCGCACGGGCCGATGATTGTCCAGATTGATGCCGGTGTCCCACTCGTCCTTCTCCGCCAGCCCGCCGAGAACGAGAAGCCTCTGGTTGCGCGGCACGATGAAGACGATGTCCTGCTCGTCCTGGCCCTCGACATGGGAGACGCAGTGGGCCTCGCTGATCCGGGGGCCGCCGAGCCCGCCGTTGCGGACCCGCACGAGCGCGCCGCGCAGCGGATACATGCCGATCCCGCGGAGCTGGGCGGTGCCGAGTCCCGCGCAACAGACGATCACCTCGGCGCCGAACCGGTTGAGCAGCTCGGCTCTCCCCTCGGCCAGCGTCCCCTCGACCCGATACCGCCTGACCTGCACCCCGTGGGCCTTGACCTGGCGCATCAGCCACGCCATGTACTGGTCGGTGTCGATCATCGGGGCCATGTGGGAGTAGGCGTCGACCACGCCGTATCCGGGGCTGACGCCGTTGCGCTCGGCGAGCGACGGGTCGCGGACGAAGCCGCGCACCTTCCCCGCCAGCTCCTCCATCTTGTGCAGGTCGTGCGGGCTCTCGTCGACGGGGCGTCTGAAGTAGAAGTTGGACCTCCGCATGGCCACCCCGGGAACCCTGGCCCGCGCCAGTTCCTCGAACATCCCGTAGGAGGTGACGCACCACTCCTTGGAGCGGGCGAGGGAGATCTGGTCGTGGTGGTAACCGCACACCGCGGGCGGCCACTCCCACAGCGCGCCCGCGACGACCGAGACGATCTCGGGCGCGAACTTCTCCGCGATCACGGTGACGCGGAATCCCTCCCTGGCCAGACAGAGCGCGGTCGTCAATCCACTCACACCGGCCCCGACGACGAGAACCTTCTCCGAATTCGCGCGCACCTGGGAAAGCCTTCTTTCTTCAGTCCGTCCAGCTCGATCAGTTTTGGACGTGGCCGGCCACGGGAGGTCGGCGCGACGGACACCGAAACTCCCCCAGGTTAAATGGGGGTGTCCGCGGATTCCGGAACGGAGACGGGCCGGGCCCGGGGCGGGGTCGGCCGCGGATCGTTGGAGAAGCATTACCGATCAGCACGGCGAACCGGATCGAACGGGGACGGAGCCACGTCCCGGCCGACGCCCCGGATGACGGGCGCTTGACGGCCGGCAGGATTTCCGCCGCGGATCCATTGGCCGCGCCGGGCCGGTGTTGACGCGTTTTTGGCCGGCCCCCGGCGGTCACGGCGGGGGGAAGGGGGCTGGATTGCCTGCGTTCGGCGCAGGCTCGCCTATATGCCCTCAGTGGGGTCGTTGGGGGCGGCAGCCGACGCGGCCCGCCCGGCTGAGGGCGGGCCGGCGATCGGGCCGGCGCGGCTGAGGGCGACGGCCCACGCCCCGGGGGAAACAGCTGAGGGCGACGGCCCGCAGCCCGGTGGGAAACGACGGGCCCGCGACCCCGGTGCTGGGGTGCGGGCCTGTCGGCGGTGGCGCTGAGGTCAGCGGTGGTTCGGCGGTGGTTCGGCGGTGGCGCTGAGGTCAGGCGGTGGTGAGGTAGACCTGGCTGAAGACCTCGGAGATCTTCTTGAGGTCGGTGGTCACGTCCACCTCGGGGGTGGTCGGGTTGTAGACCGCGGCCAGACGGCGCTTGATCGGGTTGAGCTTCTTCAGGTCGTCCCAGGCGGTCAGCCGGTTCACCGTGCCCTGGGCGTTCTGGACGCGGGTCCAGAGGTTCACCTGCTGGGCGGCGCCGTCCATGACGGGCGTGGACGCGCGGGTGGCGACCTGCTCGGGCGTCACCTGGCCGACCAGTCCGGTCTCCTCGGCGGCGACCTGGGCCAGGACGTCCCAGGAGCGGGCCCGGACCTGGATCCACTGGTTGCGGTGGGCCTTCTCGGCGTCGATCTTCCAGGTCTCGTAGCCGCCGTACAGCAGGCCGGTGTCCAGGGAGATCTGGTCGGCGCGGCCGGCGCTCAGCAGGGTCTCGACCCGCTCCGGGACGACCAGCGGGTAGCGCTTACGCATCTCGGTCTTGCACGCCTCGTCCGCGCCGCAGGCGAGCTCAGGCACCACCGTGTGCACGCCCAGCCGCTTGCCGGGGGCCGCCTGGCGCAGCGCCGCCGAGGCGGCCGTGACGAAGGCGGTGATCTCCTCGTCCGTCTTGAACGTCGTGTTGTAGCCGAGCTGCGAGGTGAACCGGATCCCGGCCACCTCAGGCCGGGCGGCCAGCGCGCCGACCCGCTTGACGGCCGCGGCGAACTGCGTGGCGCCCGCCTTCCAGTCGTCGGCCAGCTCGGTGTCGAGCCAGACCCGGATGCCGGTGGCCTTGGCGGCGACGACCGCCTGGCCGGCGGGGGTCTGCGCGGCCGCGGCGATCTCCTGCTCCGTCGTGGCGAAGCTCTGCGTGGCCGCCGTCTTGGCGGGCGAGGTGGAGGGGGCGGCGGCGCTGCCCGGCTCGGGCCGGCTCGGCGTGCCGTCGCCGCCCATCTCGTTGCCGTCGACCGAGCACTGCTGGCCGGCCTCGCACTCGGGCGTCCCGCCGTCCTCGGCGCCCTCGGGGGCCGGGGAGTTCTCGTCGCCGACGGTGTCGTCACCCTCCAGCGCCGGGCAGGAGCTTCCGGGGGCGGAGCAGTCGATGAAGTTACCCTTCGACGGGGTGGCCTCCTTGAGGCTGGCCCCGTCGTCGCTCAGCCAGAACATCGCGACGCCGAGCGCCTCCTCGGGCTTGGCCAGCCAATGGCACACGACGTATGCCGGGGTGTCGGCGCTCATCAGGTCGTTGCAGCTACGAGGGTCGTCCTGCGAGTAGGCGGCGACCGCGGGGGTCACGACCCCGGCGACCGTGAGCATGGCACCGACGGCGAGGGCCCGTCGCAGCGTGAATCGCATGTTCTGAAACTCCCCGGTAATGCCAGCCAAAACGGTTGCCTCGCACTCTACAGAGATCACCATCACCCCAACAGGGCCTGACACTAAAACGTCAAATTCCAGACATGTCCTGTCCAATTACGGCAAGAACGGGCTGATCATCGCCGGCCCCGGGGCGACCGGTGACAAGTCCCGCCGGGGAGCCACCCGGAATCGACGGTCGTCGCAGGGGTGGGCGGGCAGGCGGTCCCCCGCCGGGGAGCCATCGGGAATCGACGGTCGTCGCGGGGGCGGGGTAGGCGGTCCCCGCCGGGGACGGGACGTCCGCAGGTCAGACCCCCAGCGCCTCGCACGCGCGCCCCACCCCGTCCTCGGCGCGGAGCCGCTCCCCCAGCCGGGCCGCCGCCGCCCTCATCCGCCCGTCCCGTACGGCCTGCGCCACCCTCCCGGCCAGTGCCTCCACGGTGACCTTCCGCACCGGCAGCGGCGCGGTCCCCGCGCCCAGCAGGGCCACCCGGGCGCCCCAGAACGGCTGGTCGGAGAAGAAGGGGCAGACCACCCCCGGGACCCCCGCCCGCAGCCCGCTCCCCGTCGTACCGGCCCCGCCGTGATGCACCACCGCGGCCATCCGCGGGAAAAGCCATCCGTGGTCGGCGTCGCCGGTCACGAACATGTCCTCCGCCCCGCCGTACGGCATGCCCTGGAGGACTCCCCGCACCCCGGCCCGGCGCAGCGCCGCCACCACCGTCCCCGCCATCGCGCCGGGGTCGGCCGGGACCATGCTGCCGAACCCCACGTAGACCGGTGGCGGCCCGGCGTCCAGGAACGCCGCCAACTCCGGGGCGGGCGCCCAGGCCCGCTCCAGCGGCCAGAACCCCGTCAGGTGCACGTAGCCGGGCCAGTCCACCGGGCGCGCGACGACCGAGGGACTCACCCCGCACAGCACCGGCACCCGGCCGGCCCGCGCCTGCCGGAAGGGGCTGCCCCGCATGGGGCCGAGCGCGAGCACCCTGCCCCGCACCCGGTTCACCATGCGGCCGAGCAGCAGCCAGCTCACCCCCTCGACCAGCGCGTAACTGGCCCGGTTGCCCGCCCTGCCGAGGGTGCGCAGCGGGACCAGCGGGTTGGGGAAGGCCCCGGTGGGCTCGCTGGGCTGGAAGTGGAGCAGCGCGTACGGCATGCCGTACCGCTCGGAGAGATGGTGCCCGAAGCCGCCCAGCGCGGGCGAGAGCACCAGGTCCGCGCCGGAGCAGGCCGCGTCCACCTCGGCGACCAGCCGCTCGGCGAGCGGCTCCACGATCCTGCGGAATCCCCGGACGAATCCGGCCGGGCCGCTGCGCAGCCACGCCTGCCCCTCCTCGGACTCCACGATCTTCAACGGGTCGACGCTGATCGGGGCGGACCCGAGCCCGGCCTCCTCGACCAGCCCGCCGTACCGGGCGGCGGCGACGACCGTGACCTGGTGCCCCCTCGCGGCGAGTCCCGCCCCGAGCGCCACGCAGGGCTGGGTGTCGCCCCGCGACCCGAAGGCCAGGACCGCGACCCTCACCTGAGGGTCACCAGGCTCACGACGGCGCCGACCACGACCAGGCCGGCCGCGGTGAGCAGGCCGGCGGAGTAGCCGGCGGTGAAGCTCGCGGAGCTGTTGACGATCACCCCGATGACCGCGATGCCGAACAGCCCCGACATCTCACGTGCCACGCTGAACACTCCTCCCGCCACTCCCGCCCTGGACTCCGGGACGGCCCCCAGCACCGCCGAACCCAGCGGCATGGTCAGCGCCGAGCCGATCCCGATCACGCACACGGCGGGCAGCAGGTCGGCCCAGCCGTCCCCGGGCCGCAGGAACCCCACGGCGGCCATGCCCGCGGCGACCAGGAGGAGCCCCAGGGCGACCGTGCGGCCCGCGCCGATCCGGCGCTCGACGGCCGGGACCAGCGGCGTGACCACGACGACGAGCAGCGCCAGCGGGACGAACGCCAGCCCCGACATGGTCGGGCTGAAGCCGAGGACCCCCTGCAAAAACAGCGCCGTGAAGAAGAACACGCCGTTGACGCCGAGCCCCCAGAGCACCTGGGCGGCCACCCCGCCGGTGAACGCCCGCGACCGGAACAGCGCGAGATCCACCATCGGGTCCCTGCCGAGCCTCTCGACGGCGACGAAGACGACGGCCGCGACCACGCTGACGGCCGCCGCCGCCGGGATCACCGGGGTGGTCCAGCCCAGCTCCGCCCCGAAGGTCAGCGCGAACGTGCCCGTCGACAGGACGACGACCGACGTCACGACCCCGGGGACGTCCACCCGGGCGGCCGCCCCGTCACGTGACTCGGGGATCGCGACGGCCGCGAGCGCGATGACGAGCGCGCCGAGGGGGACGTTGAGCAGGAAGACCCAGCTCCAGTGGGAGTGCTGGGTCAGGTAGCCGCCGACGACCGGGCCCAGGGCCAGCGCACCCGCCCCCGAGGCCATCCAGACCGCGACGCCGGCCGACCGCCGCCGGTCGTCGTTGCCGACCGAGACCACCGCCAGCATCGCGGGCAGGATCAGCGCGGCGCCGGAGCCCTGCACCAGCCGGGCGGCGACGAGCGCGCCCGCCGAGGTCGCCAGCCCGGCGGCGAGAGAGGCGGCCGTGAAGACCGCGAGTCCGGCGATGAGGACCCTGCGGCGGCCGTAGACGTCGGCCAGGCGCCCTCCGGCGAGCATGAAGCCCGAGAAGGTGAGGACGTAGCCGGTGACGATCCATTCGAGCGCCGCCAGGGACGCGCCCAGCTCGGCCTGGATGGTGGGCAGGGCGACCGTGACGACCGTGTTGTCCAGGGTCGTCACGAACCCGCCCAGGCCGACGACCAGTAACAACAGACCGTGCCGGGCGGGCCGGACCGGGGCGGCGCCCTCGGGCTCGGCGGCGAGGCCGCTCACTCCCGTACCTCCACCCACTCCCAGCCGGACCCGTCCGGCTTGGGCCGCACGACCCTCGTGGTCCGGGTCCCCACGGGGACCCAGCCACCAATTCCCTCCTCGATCTCCTGTCCCTGCTCCCACACCCCTTCCGGCTCCCACACCGGTTCGGGCTCCCGCACCGGTTCGGGCTCCCGCACCTGTTCCCGCACCGGTTCCGGCTCCGCTCCCGCCCGCCGGGACACGCCGCGCTCGGACATACCGCGCTCGGACTCGACCACCGGCGGTACGGCATGCGCGGCCGGGGACTCTCCGGCCCGTGCTCCGTTGACCGGCCCCGGACGGGACTCCGGACGCGCCTCAGGACGATGCTCCATGGCCGGTACGGCGGGACCGACCGGCCGGCCGTCCTGCCGGACGAGCGGCTCAAGCTGGTCGATCAGATGGCTGCTGACCAGTGGCGTGCTCCGCGCGCCGGGCGCGTCCCCGGCGCCCGCCGCGGGAGCGGGGGTCGTGGCCGCCGGGGCGGCGGGGGCGGGTCCGGGACGCGGGCCGGGATCGGGAGGCGCCGGGGCGGGACGCGGGTGCGATTCCAGCTCCGCCCCGGAACGCGGGCGGGGGGCGGGCGTCGGCTCGGGACGCCGGTGCGGATCGGAACCCGGGCGCGGATCGGGAGGCGCCGGGGCGGGACGCGGGTGCGGATCGGGCTCCGGCCGTACCCGGATGACCGGGGGCGGGGGGAGCTCCGGGCGGGGCGGCACGGGCGGGGCCGGCCTGGGGACGGGGCGGCCGGGGATCGGGGAGTGCACCGGGGAGTGGCGGGCGGGCCCCACGGCGTCCTGGACGGTGAGCAGGGGCTCCGGCGGGGACGGATCCTCGTGCTCCTCGGCCCAGTGCCAGCCCGGGCCGTCCAGGTTGGGCTTGATGACCTTCTTGACCTTGCGTGCCCGGGCCGGCTCGCGCTCCGGCGGGCCGGAGGGCGCCGCCGGGGTGGGAGGCGGCGAGCCGGGGTCGAGTCCCGGAAGGGGGTAGGGGTTCGACCGGTGCTGCCGGTGCCGGGTGTCCGAGGCCCGTGACGGCTCGGCCCGGGGCTCCGGACGCGAGGGGCGGGGAGGGGGCGGCGGAGCCGGAGTCACCCGAGGAGGGGCCGGACGCGAGGAGGGCGGAGCGGGGGTCGCACGTGGGACGGGGCGGGGAGCGGGCGGAGCAGTGGGACGAGGAGCGGGGGGTGGAGTGGGACGAGGAGCGGGGGGTGGAGTGGGACGAGGAGCGGCGGGGCGGGGAGTGGACCTGGTGTCACCGGCGCGTTTCTCTGCCCGCTGCCACTCAGAACCACCACCGGTGGGCTCCTCGGTCCACTGCCAGTCAGAACCACCACCGGCAGAACCGCCACCAGCGGACTCCTCGGTCCACTGCCAGTCAGAACCGCCACCGGCGGGCTCCCCGGCCCACTGCTGGTCGGAGCCGTCGGGGGTGGTCCTGATGACGCGGACCGGGGCGGCGGGGGCGAGGGGCTCGGGTGCGGTGATCTGCGGGACCGGTGGGGAGGCGTCCAGGCGGTGCGCCGGGGTGACGTAGCGGTCGCCGGGGCCGTCCTCGCGCTCCACGGTGACGTAGGTGGGGGCGATCTCGGCGGGGCGATGGTCGCGGACGTCGTGCTCGCGGATCTCGATGCGCCGGTGGATGCCCCGCAGGAAGTCCGGCAGCCACCAGTTGGCGTTGCCCATCAGACGCATCGTCGCGGGCACCAGCAGCGCCCGGACCAGCGTGGCGTCCACCACGATGGCCACGAACATGCCGACGCCGAGCATCTTCACGATGGTGATCCCGGCGGTGGAGAACGCCGCGATGACCACGAGCAGCAGCAGGGCGGCGCTGGTGATGACCCCGCCGGTCCGCTCCAGGCCGACCGCCACGGCGGCGGTGTTGTCCCCGGTCCTCAGCCACTCGGCGCGGACCCGGCTGAGCAGGAACAGCTCGTAGTCCATCGACAGCCCGAACACCACCGCCAGGATCAGCACGGTGATGGTCGCCTCGATGCTGCCGGTCGGGGTGAAGCCGAGCAGTCCGGCCAGGTTGCCGTCCTGGAAGGCCCAGACGATCACGCCGAAGGACGCGCCCAGGGACAGGACGTTCATCAGGATCGCCTTGATCGGCAGCAGGACCGAGCCGAACGCGGCGAACAGCAGCACGCCGGTCATCAGGCAGACCACCAGCGCGGTCCAGGGCAGGGTGGACTCCAGGCTGGCCTGCAGGTCGAGCTGGGCGGCGGTGGGGCCGCCGACGACCACGTCCTGGAAGTTCCGCTCCAGGGGGAGGTCACGGATCCGCTCGACCAGCGCGCGGGCCTCCTCCGACATCGGGTCCCTGTCGTAGCGGACCGCCAGCCGTATCGCGCCGTTGTTCTGCGAGATCCCGGTGACGTCCACGCCGGTGACGTGGTCGAGCGCCTCCAGCCTCTCCACGAAGGGCCTGACGTCCAGCGGACCGACCTCGGTGACAGGGGTGATCCCCGAGTTGCCGACCCCGAGGGGGCCGCGCCGCGTCCCCACGTCCGAGGTGAGCGCGCCGGGCGCCGCCACGGTCATCGGCCCGACGAGGTCGCGTTCGACGAGCACGATGACCTCGATCGGCGACATCGCGTTCCGGGCGAACCTCGCGTTGATCTCCTCAGCGACCTGGCGGCTCTCGAACCGCTCGGGCAGCACCCGGTGGTCCACGCTGCCGAACCGCGCGTGCAGGAACGGCGCGGCCAGCGCGATCAGCACCACGCCGACCCCCACGAGATAGGCCACGGGCCGGCGCATCACGCTGGAGGCGACCGCGTGCCAGGTCCCGCTGCCGCCCTTGTGCCTGCCGAAGTCGGGCACGACCCGGACCGCGTCGACCTTGGGCCCGAGCACGGCCAGCAGCGCGGGCAGCACGATCAGCGCGGCCGCCATCGCGACCAGCACCACCGCCGCCGCGCCCAGGCCGATCGAGCGCAGGAACATCTGCGGGAACAGCAGCAGCCCGCTGAGCGAGGTGGCCACGGTCAGCCCGGAGAAGGCGACCGTGCGGCCGGCCGTCGCCATGGTCCGCACGACGGCCGTCTCCACCGGCGACCCCCGGCGGATCTCCTCGCGGAAGGCGTTCAGCACGAACAGCGAGTAGTCGATGGCCAGGCCCAGGCCGAGCATCGTCACGACGTTCAGCGAGAAGACCGAGACGTCGGTCACCTCGGTGAGCAGCCGCAGCAGGAAGAGCGCGCCGGCCACCGCCACCAGCCCGACGACCAGCGGCAGCCCGGCCGCGACCAGACTGCCGAAGACCATGACGAGCAGGACGAGCAGGACCGGCATCGACAGGGCCTCGGCCTGCTGCAGGTCGGCGCCGGTCTGCGCGTTGAGGTCCTTGAGCAGCGGGATCGGGCCGCCGACCTTGACCGTGTATCCGGTCGGCGCCTCCCTGAGCCGGTCCTTGATCTGCTCGTAGCCGCTCTGTCTTGTCAGCTTCCCGCCGCGCAGGGTGATCAGGGCGTAGGTGGAGTGCCTGTCCTCGGAGACGAGTTCCTTGGCCTTGGTCGTCCAGTAGGTGGAGGTCTTCGCGACGCGCTCGGCGGGCAGCGCGCGGAGCGCGGCGTGCACGTCCCGCTCGAACTGCTCGTCGCCCGCCTCGAACGTCGGGTGCGTGTAGAGGACCACCACGTCGGGCGCGCTGCCGCCGAACCACTGCCCGCTCCATCGGGCGGCCGAGGTCGACTCGGCGCCCGGATCCTCGAACCCGCCGTCGGCCATCCGCCCGAACAGTCCCAGTCCGAGGTATCCGGCGACGACCGTGAACACCGCTCCCAGCACCAGCAGGGACCAGCGTCCGCGGTAGACGGTCCGCCCGAACGACTCGAACATCAGGCGCCGGCGTCCCTGGGGCCGGCCTGCCGCGCGCCGAAGGCGCCGTCCAGGTAGGCCCGCACGCACGCCCTGCGGGCGATCTTCCCGCTCGACGTGCGCGGTACGGCTCCCGCCTCGGTCAGCACGAAGTCGTGCAGCCGCAGGTCGTGATTCTTCGCGACGGCGGCGCGGACGTTGGCCGTGATCTCGGCCAGGTCCCGCCCGTCGGCCCTGCGTGATCGTTCGGCCACCACGACCAGGCGTTCGGTCTCCTCCCCGGCCACCGCGAACGCCGCCACGTGGTCCCGGCGGACGGCCGGGTCGGCCTCCTGCACGGTGACCTCCACATCCTGTGGATAGTGGTTGCGCCCGTCGACGATGATCAGATCCTTGATCCGCCCGGTGATGTAGAGCTCGCCCCCGTGGATGACGCCCAGGTCACCGGTCCGCAGCCAGGTGCCGTCCGCGCCGTCGAGCACGTTGCCGAAGACCTCGGCGCTGCGCTCCTCGTCCCGCCAGTAGGCCCGCGACACGTTCGGCCCCTGCACCCAGATCTCGCCGACCTCGCCGTCCGGCCTGGCCGTACCGGACTCCGAGGCGATGACCACCCGCTGGCCCGTCGGCACCCCGCAGGAGACCAGGTCGCTGACCCGCCCCCGACCCGTGTACGGCACGGCCCGCCCGGCGGTCAGCTCGTCCCTGTCGAACAGGGTCACCCGGGCCGGCAGGTCCCGGTCCATCACCGTGACGAAGACCGTCGCCTCCGCCAGGCCGTACCCGGGGGTGTGCGCCTCGGGCCGCAGCCCGCACCCGGCGAACGTCTCGGAGAACCGGTCGATCGTGCTGCCCCGCAGCGGCTCGGCGCCGTTGAGCATGACCGAGACCCCGGACAGGTCGAGCGTCGCCTTCTCCTCGTCGGTGACGCGGCCGGCCGTGTACTCGTAGGCGAAGTTCGGGCCGCCGGTGAACACGTCGTCGTACTCGCTGAGCATCCGCAGCCACCGCACCGGATGCATGACGAACGCCACCGGGTCCATGAACACCGCCTGGTTGCCGCCCACCATCGGCGCGGCGACCGTGGCGATCAGCCCCATGTCATGGAAGAGCGGCAGCCACAGGGCCGCCGTCGACACCCGGGGGGTGGCCCGGAACGCCTCCCAGAGCTGCCGGGCGTTCGCCGTGAAGTTGGCGTGGCTGATCTCCACCCCGGTGGGGGCGCGGGTCGAGCCGGAGGTGTACTGCAGGTAGGCCAGGTCGTCGAGCCCGATCGGCTCGGGCTCCCACTCGTCGGCGAGCAGGTCGGAGACCGTGTCCAGCGTGATGACCTGCTTGGGCCGGGGCGCGGACCCGCCGTCCAGGAAGGCGTGGACGCTGTCCAGCGCGGAGGTCGTGGTCAGCACGCAGACCGGGTCGGCGTCGGCGTAGGCCCGGACCAGCCGGTCGGCGTGGCCCGGCAGGTCGGGCGCGAACAGCGGCACCGCGACCACCCGGGCGTACATCGCCCCGAGCATCGCGACCACGTACTCCAGCCCCTGTGGCGCCAGGATCGCCGCCCGGTCGCCGGGGAGCGTCACCTCGCGCAGCCGTACGGCCAGCGCCCGCGCCTTGAGATCCGCCTTCGCCCAGGAGAGCGTGTGCTTCACCCCGTCGTGCCCGGCGGAGTAGTCCAGGAAGGTGTACGCGGGAGCGTCCGGGATCTCTCTCGCCCACCGCTCGACCTGGGCGATCAGCGCATCGCTCATGTTCAAGGTCCCCTCGCCGAGATACAGGGACCTAGCAAGTTACGTCAGGCGACTCCGACAGTTCTTGCCAAAGACCTGCACATTCCGGGCCTCCGGTTATTACCGGCATGACAACTGATCACCGGTCGGTCAGACCGCTCGTGCGCAGGCCCCGGGCGGCGGTCCGGGGGTGAAGGCCGAAGCGGGGTTCGGGCTCCCGCCCGCCGTCGAGGATCTCCGCGACGTACTCGGCCAGGGCCGGGGCGTGCTTGAACCCGTGTCCGGAGTCGCCGCCGAGCAGCCAGACCCCGTCCTGCCACTCGGCGAGCACCCATTCGGCGTCGGGGGTGAGGGTGTACTGGCAGACCTGGCTGAACAGCACCGGCGCCCCGGCCAGGCCCGGGAACCTGCGGCGGAGGTAGGCGCGCGAGGCCTCCTCGCTCGACGGCGAGATCCGCCGCTCCCCCGTCTCCGGGTCGTACGGTCCGCCCTCGGCGTCCGAGGTCACCTTCATCCCGAGCCCGTCGACGTCCCCGTGCCCGTAGACCGAGCCGTCGTAGTCGACCCAGGCGGGGGTGTCCCATCCGGACTCCACCGCGAAGTGCACGGTGTCCTGCTTGGTCACGCGCAGGTCCGCGGTCCCGGGGAAGAGCCGGGGCAGCCACGCCCCGCAGGCCCACACCACCCGGTCGGCCCGCAGCACCTCCTCCCCGATCCGCACCGCGGGCCCGCCGGGTCCGCCGTCCGGCTCCGCCCACCCCTGGAACGCCGTGCCGTACGGCTCCGGCCCGCGCGGGACCACCACGTCGTACGGCTCCGCGCCGTACGGCTCGGCCCGCCCCCTGACCACCGTGACCCCGGCCGCGCGGGCCAGACGGGCCGTCACCTGCGTGGCCCGCCGGGCCCGGACCACCCCGGCCTGCGGCTCCCAGAGCACGAACTCCAGGTCGTCGCCCCGGAAATCGGGGAAGAGGGTCCCCGCCCGGGCCGGGTCCCAGAGCTCGTGCGGGATGTCGAGCCGTTCCAGGACCGCGGCGCTCGTCCGCTCCCAGCCCTGCTCCCGTCGGGCGAACCAGAGCATGCCCGTCTCGGCGTACAGCTCCTCGCCGACCCGCTCGCCGAGCCCCCGCCAGAGCTCACGGGCCCGCCGGGCCATCCGGGCGTACCAGTCGTCGCTCCCGTGCGAGGCCCGCAGCAGCCGCGTCTCCCCGGCGCTCGCCTGCCGCAGGTGCCCGGGCTGGTACTGCTCGACCAGCGTGACCCGCCACCCCGACTCCGCCAGCCGCAGCGCCAGCGACGTGCCCCAGATCCCCGCTCCGACCACGATGACGGACTTCATCCCCCGGCCACCCCTTTTCTGTGGACCCCTTCACCGTGGACCACTCCCGGTCCCCGCCGCAAGGCCGCCGGGCCCCGCCCGCCCCCGTCCCGGGCACCACCGATAATCGGGAGCATGTTCCCAGCCCAGCAGGTGCCCTGATGCCGGCCGAATCGTCGCAGACCCTGGAACGCGGCCTGCGCCTGCTCCGCCTGCTGGCCGACGGCCGCCGCGGGCGCACCCCGACCGAGCTCGCGGCCGAGCTCGGGCTGAGCCGCCCGGCGGTTTACCGCCTGCTCACCACCTTGCAGAGCGAGGGCTTCGTCCGCCGCGACGGCGACGGCCGCGCCCACCTCGGCTTCGGCGTCCTGGTCCTGGCGCGCGCCGTCCAGCCCCTGCTCCGTGAGGGCGCCATGCCGACCCTGCGCAGGCTCGCCGAGGAGGTGGGCGCGACCGCCCATCTCACCGTGGCCGAGGGGGACGACGGCCTGGCGGTGGCGGTGGTCGAGCCCTCCTGGACGGACATGCACGTCGCCTACCGCGAGGGCTCCCGCCACCCGCTCACCCGGGGCGCCGCCGGCCTCGCCGTCCTCGCCCTGCGCCAGGGCCGCACCGACTACGTGGTCACCGAGGGCCAGCTCCAGGAGGGCGCCCGGGGCATAGCCGCCCCCGTCCCCGACGTCCCCTGGCTGGAGGCGTCGGTGGGAGTGATCTCCTTCACCCCGCTGGACCCGGCCGTCATCGGCCCCCGGGTGGCCGCCGCCGCCGCCGAACTGGCCACGGCCCTGGCC
This sequence comes from Streptosporangium sp. NPDC003464, assembly GCF_053588315.1. NCBI lineage: Bacteria > Bacillati > Actinomycetota > Actinomycetes > Streptosporangiales > Streptosporangiaceae > Streptosporangium > Streptosporangium sp. NPDC003464. The sequence goes on from NZ_JBSFPS010000054.1 coordinate 17,972, forward strand.
TGATGTCCGGTGCCGGGCCGGATGGGGAGAGACGGACGGCATGACGCGCCACGCGTTGACTCCACGATGTCGCATGCGATGAATCCCCCCACCTGCAGAGTTTTGAAGGACCGCTCCGCTGCTCGCCATGCATTTTCAGCTTTTGATATGAATTCCAATTACTTCATACTGTTTGCGGATTTTAACGGCCGTCCGCGGCCCGCTCATCCGGGGCGCCGCCGTCCCCGTTCCGGGGATACCACGGGGCATGAAGGCCGCCAATGGGAATCACATTGACCGGGCAACCGGGATTCGCCATATTGGCACGATGATCTCTCTACGTCCCCTCGCGGGAGCGATCCTCACATCCGTTCTCCTGGCCGGTCTCGCCGCCGGCCCGGCTGCCGCGTCCACGCGGGACACCGCCTCGGCGTCCTCGGCGTCCTCGGCGTCCTCGGCGTCCTCGGCGTCCTCGGCGTCCTCGGCGCTGACCGCCGCGCGGCCGGGCAACGGCACGCTCCTCTACGACCGCCTCAGCAGCGGGCAGGGCACCCTGAAAATCAAGAACGGCACCGGCAGGGACGCGGTCGTCACCCTCGTCCGGGGCAGGTCCAAGGCGATCAGCCTCTACATCCGCGCGAGGTCGAACGCGAGCACCGACGTGGTCGAGGACGGCACCTACCGGATCTACTTCACCAGCGGATACAAGTTCAGCACCTCGAAGGGCAGGTTCACCCAGAGCGCCGTCTACCAGCGTTTCGACGACCGGCTGAAGTTCACCACGACCTCCTCCAGCTCCACCATCTGGACGCTGACCCTCAACCCCGTCAGGAACGGCAACGCCCGCACCAGCGGCGTCGACCCGGACGACTTCCCGGCCTGATCCGGGAGTGGCTTCCCGGCGTGGACCGGGAATGAGACGACTTCCCGGCGTGGACCGGGAGTGAACGGCGGTCCCGGCGGGCGGAGCCCCCGGGACCGGCCGCCGGGGCCGCTCCCCGGCCAGGGAGCACGACCCCGCCGGCGCGCGTGCGAGACACCCGAAATCTCGGCGAGAACCGCCCATCGCTCACCGTTCGGGAGCCGTTTGGGAGAAGCCCGGCAAAGGTCACGCCAAAATGCGCAACACGGCGATTACCGGTGACGACTGCCCTGCCCAGCGCTTTTACGCTGGGCAGAACTTGATGACCGAACCCGTCGAAGGGACAGGGTCCTCATGAGGCTCGTCGTCGATCTCAACCGGTGCCAGGGATACGCGCAGTGCGCCTTCCTCGCCCCCGACGTGTTCACCATGCACGGTGAGGAAGCGCTGATGTACGACCCCGGCGCCGACGAGGCGCGGCGCGAACAGGTCATGAGGGCCGTGGCGGCATGCCCGGTCCAGGCCATCCTGGTCGACCGGGCAGACGCGCCGATCGCGCTGGAGAGGGCGCAGGCCCATGACCGTTGACGGATCCGCGAGGGCGTTCAGGCAGCACGGCCGCGTGGTCGTCGTCGGCGCCTCCCTGGCGGGGCTGCGCGCGGCGGAGACGCTCCGCGAGGAGGGCTTCGTCGGGGCGCTGACCATGATCGGGGACGAGCCGTCCGAACCCTACGACCGGCCGCCGCTGTCCAAGCAGGTCCTGCTCGGCAAGGTGCCGTCGGACGGCACCGCCCTCCCCCGGCGCCGCGCGCTCGACGCCGAGTGGCGGCTCGGGGTCGCCGCCACGGGGCTGGACCTGACCGGCAAGCGGGTGCGCCTGGCCGACGGCCAGGAGGTCGGGTTCGACCGCCTGCTGATCGCGACCGGCACCCGTGCCCGGCCGTGGCCCAGGGAGACGGAGGCCGACCTGGACGGCGTCTTCGTCCTGCGCACCGCCGACGACGCCGCCCGGCTGGAACGTCGGCTGGCCGCCAGGCCCCGCCGGGTGCTCGTCATCGGCGCCGGGTTCACCGGCTCCGAGGTCGCCTCCGCCTGCCGTGAGCGGGGCCTGGAGGTCACGGTCGCCGAGCGCGGCCCGGCCCCCCTGGTGGGCGCGCTCGGGGGCGTCATCGGCGCGGTCGCGGCGGAGCTCCAGCGCGAGCACGGCGTCGACCTGCGCTGCGGCATCATGGTGACCGCGCTCGAAGGCGATCCGGCCGGGCGGCTGAAGCGCGCCCACCTGTCCGACGGCACCACGCTGGACGTCGACGTGGCGGTGATCGCGCTCGGCGCGATGCGCAACACCGAGTGGCTCGCGGGCTCCGGGCTGGGCGCCGGACCCCGGGGGGTCGCCTGCGACGCCGGGTGCCGCGCGTTCGACGTGCACGGCATCGTCACCGACGACATCTTCGTCGCGGGCGACGTCGCCCGGTCCCCGCACCCGCTCTTCGGCTACCAGTTCCTCTCCCTGGAGCACTGGGGCAACGCGCTCGCGCAGGCCGAGGTCGCGGCGCACAACATGATCAGCTCCGGGCCCGACCGCCGCCCCCACCTGTGGGTGCCGGCCTTCTGGTCGGCCCAGTTCGGGGTGAACATCAAGTCCGTCGGCGTGCCGCCCATGGGCGAGGAGCTCATCGTCACCCAGGGGTCGCTCGCCGAACGCAGATTCGCCGCCGCCTACGGCCACCAGGGCCGCGTCATCGCCGCGGTCACCTTCGACCATGCCAGATGGATCGACTTCTATCGCGAGCAGATCGAGTCGGCCGCGCCGTTCCCGCCCGTCTTCGCCAACGTCGACCGGCGGCCCGAGGGACTGCGGCCGGTCGGGGCCGACTTCCCGGACCCCGCACTGCCCACCCACGGGCCCACCGTCACCCTGAGCGGCTACTCGCCCAGCGAGCGGCGGGTCACGTTCACCCCGGCCCGGGCCTGACAACCGGCGCGCCGGCCGATCACGTCCAAGGACTCCACCATGACTGCGACTTCGGGCACCCTGCTGCACCAGATCACCGATTACGCCAACCGCGCCGACCCCTACCCCCTCTACGCCGAGCTCCGCAGGACCCCGGTGGCGCGGCAGGACGACGGCGTCTACACCGTCAGCACCTACTGGGAGATCCGCAGCCTGCTCCACGACCCGCGGATCAGCTCCGACGTGCGCAACCGCACCCCTCAAGCGGGCGGCGACCTCCCGCCGGAGGACGACACGATGCTCCCGCCCAGCTTCCTGCGGCTCGACCCGCCCGAGCACGACCGGCTGCGCCGCCTGGCGACGCGGCCGTTCGGACCGCCGCACAGTCCCCGGCGGATCCACGACATGGGCGGCGACCTCGTCCGGATGGTGTCCGGCCTGATCGACGGCTTCCAGGGCCGGGAGCAGGTCGACATCGTCGAGGACTTCGCCTATCCCTTCCCGGTGATGGTGATCTGCAAGCTGCTGGGGGTCCCGCACCAGGACGAGGTGCTCTTCCACGGCTGGGCCGACGCGATCGTCGCCGCCCTCGACCCCAGCCCCGCCGAGGGCCCGCAGGAGCGGCAGCGCACCGCCCAGCGGGCCCGCACCGAGCTGGGCACCTACCTCGCCGGGCTCGTCGAGGAGCACCGCCGGGCGCCCGGCGACGACATGCTCTCCGCGCTGATCACCGACCACGGGCCCGACGGGCAGATGTCGCCGGTGGAGCTGATCACCACCGCCGTCCTGCTCCTCATCGCCGGCCACGAGACCACCGTCAACCTCATCACCAACGGGACGCTCACCCTGCTGCGCCACCCGGAGGCCCTCAAGCGGCTGCGCGAGGACCCCGACCTGGCCGTCCCCCTGGTGGAGGAGCTGCTGCGCTACGAGCCGCCGGTGCAGCTCCTGCCCCAGCGCACCGCCCTGGCCGACATCGACATCGCCGGCACCGTCATCCCCGCCGGGGCGTCCATCTGGCTGATGCTGGCCTCCGGCAACCGGGACCCCAGGCGGTTCGACGACCCCGACCGGTTCGACCCCGGACGCCGGGACAACGAGCACCTCGGCTTCGGCAGCGGCATCCACTACTGCTTCGGCGCGCCCCTCGCCCGGCTGGAGGCGCAGCTCGCGCTGACCGGGCTGGCCCGCCGGCTCGACGGCCCGCGGCTCGTGGCGGACCCGCCCCCCTACCGGCAGAACCCGGTCCTGCGCGGCCCCCGCCACCTCCCCGTCGCCTTCGACGGCGTCACGGCATAGCGCGCCGCCGGGGCCGGTCACCCGTTGCGCCTGATCGATCCCGGAGCCGTCGCTCCGGGCGGCTGAGACCCACCCCCGGGTCCGCGCGCCGGGGCCCTGGTTGACATCATCCCGCCGGTGAAAGATGGTTGTTCGTATAAAGGACAACAACGTCCGTTAATCGGACAAGCTGGGAGAAGCGGATGCCGTACTACCGCACCGTGGGCGAGGTCCCCAGGAAGCGACACGTGCAGTTCCGGCGGCCCGACGGCGGGCTGTACGCCGAGGAGCTGATGGGCGAGGAGGGCTTCTCCAGCGACTCCTCCCTGCTCTACCACCGCCACCTCCCCACGGCGATCATCAAGGCCGAGGCGGTCGAGCCCACCTCGGCCACGGCGCTCACCCCCAACCTCCCCCTCTCCCCCCGCCACTTCCGTACCCAGGACCTGCCGGCGGGCGGCGACCTGGTCACCGGGCGCGGCCTGCTGGCGGGCAACGCCGACGTCCGCATGTCGTACGCCGCGAGCGAGACCCCCAGCGAGCTGTACCGCAACTCCATGGGCGACGAGTGCGTCTACATCGCCGACGGCCGGGTCAGGTTCGAGTCGACCTACGGCGTCATCGAGGCCGGCGCGGGCGACTACGTCGTCATCCCGACCGGGACGATCCACCGCTGGGTCCCCCAGGGCCGGGTCACGGCCTTCGCCATCGAGGCCGCCGGGCACATCCGGCCGCCCAAGCGCTACCTGTCCAAATACGGCCAGTTCCTGGAGCACGCCCCCTACTGCGAGCGCGACCTGCGCACCCCGCAGGAGCCGCTGACCGTCGAGGGCGAGGAAGTTCCGGTGCTGGTCCGCACGCGCGGCGGGCTGACCCGGCTGGTCTACCGCAACCACCCCTTCGACGTGGTCGGCTGGGACGGCTGCCTCTACCCCTACGCCTTCAACATCAACGACTTCGAGCCCATCGTGAAGCGGACCCACGCCCCGCCGCCGGTGCACCAGACCTTCGAGGGCCCGAACTTCGTGATCTGCTCGTTCTGCCCCCGGCCGCTCGACTTCCACCCCGACGCCGTCCCCATCCCCTACAACCACCACAACGTCGACTCCGACGAGCTGATGTTCTACGCGGGCGGCGACTACACCGCGCGCAAGGGCTCGGGCATCGACGTCGGCTCGATCTCGCTGCACCCGGCCGGGTTCACCCACGGCCCGCAGCCGGGCGCCGTCGAGGCCGTCATCGAGGCCGTACGGCAGGGGCACACCCAGACGAGCGAGCTGGCCGTGATGGTCGACACCTTCCGCCCGCTCGACCTGGGCCCCGCCGGGCTGTCGGTCGAGGACCCCGCCTACGCGTGGACCTGGGCCCGATGACGCTCTTCCACGACCTGGTCGACGACGCGGGGCTGTTCCCGCCGACCGCGCTGCCGATGGCCGAGGCCCTCCAGCGGCACAGCGCCGACCTCGCCAAGGGCAGCCCGGTGCTCACCCACCGCTTCCTCTGCCCGGCCAGCCGCCTGCCGGAGCTCCGCGCCCACCTGGACTCCCCGGTCAGGCTCGGCCTGATCCTCGACACCCCGGAGGTCCCGCCGCTCGACGGCCTCACCGTCGAGCTGGTCGAGGTGCCGGGCGGCCGGGCCGTCGGCCTCGGCTTCCCGGCCCGCCAGTTCGTCGAGGTCACCGCCGCCCAGCTCCCGGTGGACGTGCCGCCCGGGGTCGGCCTGAAGATCCGGTGCGGCGGGCTGACCGCGGCGGCCTTCCCCACCGCCCAGGACCTGGGCTCCTTCATCACCTACTGCGCCGAGCACGACCTCCCGTTCAAGGCGACCGCGGGGCTGCACAACGCGGTCCGCCACTTCTACCCGACGCTGGGCACCGACCGGCACGGCTTCCTCAACCTGGTCCTCGCGGTCTGCGCGGCGGTGGAGGGCGGGGACCCGGTGCCGGTGCTGCGCTCGACGGACGTGGGCGGGCTGGTACGGCTGGCGCAGGCCGTGCCGGACGCCACCGCCAAGCGTGCCAGGGAGCTGCTGGTGTCGTACGGCTCCTGCAGCACGAGCACCCCGGTCGAGGACCTGCTGGCCCTCGGCCTGATCACCGACACGACTGTCGACGCGCCCGTCGACGCAGAGGAGAACGCGTGATGTCTTGGGGCCTGGAGCACCTGCCCTACGGAGTCTTCTCCCGGCAGGAGGGTGAGACCCCGCGCGTCGGCGTGCGCTACGGCGAGCACGTGGTCGACCTCGCCGGGGCCCTGCACGACGAGGTGTTCGCCACCGGTTCGCTCAACGCCTTCATGGCCAGGGGCGCGGACGCCTGGCGCGACACCCGGGCGGTGATCCAGAACAAGCTGGGCACCGACCTGGGCGCGGTCGAGCCGCACCTGATCCCGCTGGAGCAGGTCACACTCCACCTGCCGATCGAGGTGGCCGACTACGTCGACTTCTACTGCTCGCTGGAGCACGCCTCCAACCTCGGCCGGATGTTCCGTCCCGACGACGAGCCGCTGAAGCCCAACTGGCGGCACCTGCCGGTCGGCTACCACGGCCGGGCCGGGACCGTCGTGGCCTCCGGGACCCCGGTCGTCCGGCCGTCCGGACAGCGCGGCGCCGGGGTCTTCGGCCCCTCGGCCAAGCTGGACATCGAGGCCGAGCTCGGATTCGTGGTCGGCTCGCCGACGGCCCTCGGCGAGCGGGCCGGCCGGTTCGAGGACCACGTGTTCGGCGTGACGCTGGTCAACGACTGGAGCGCCCGGGACATCCAGGCGTGGGAGTACGTCCCGCTGGGCCCGTTCCTCGGCAAGTCCTTCGCCACCTCCATGTCGCCGTGGATCACGCCGCTCGCGGCCCTGTCGGAGGCCCGTGTCCCGGGCCGGGAGCAGACCCCCGAGCCGCTCGACTACCTGCGCCGCCAGGAGCCGTGGGGGCTCGACCTGACGCTGGAGGTCGCGCTGAACGGCGAGATCGTCTCCCGCCCGCCGTACCGGGAGATGTACTGGACGCCCGACCAGATGCTCGCCCACATGACCGTCAACGGCGCCCGCCTGCGCACCGGCGACCTGTACGCCAGCGGCACGGTCTCCGGCGCCGAGCCGGGCGAGCGGGGCTCGCTGATCGAGCTGACCTGGAACGGCACCGAGCCGCTCAAGCTGCCCGACGGCTCGGCCCGGACCTTCCTGGAGGACGGCGACACCGTCACGATCACCGCGTCCGCCCCCGGCCCCGGCGGCACCGTGATCACCCTGGGCGAGGTGTCGGGGACCGTCCGGCCGGCGAGGTAGCCACGCCGCGTGACGCCGCGCGCCCATCTGATCACTGATCGCTAATGTGGGGTAGTCGATCATTCGCGTACCCCGAAGGCAGGAACAGATGCGGCGCGCCGCGGGATGTCTCCCGATCGTTCTCCTCCCGCTCGCGGTCACGGGGTGCTCATCGGTCGTCGCCGGCGACGGCCGCCCGACGACGGTGACGGCGGCCGGCGTGCGGATCTCCCCTCCCCTCGACTCGGTGCGCGCCCGCACCGGCCGGGGCCTGGTCGTCCGGGCCGGCACGGGCACGCTGACCGGGGTGAGCGCCTACGCGGGCGGCGCCCCGGTGCCGGGCCGGTTCGACCGCGCCCGGACCACCTGGCGCTCGGACTGGGCCCTGGTCCCCGACCGGGAGTACATCGTCAACGTCACCTCGGCGGGTGCCGACGGCACCACGGCGACCGCCTCCGGCAGGTTCCGCACGCTCACCCCGGCCCGGACCTTCCAGGTCCGCTCCGTCACCCCCTACCCCGGCGAGACCGTGGGCGTCGGCATGCCGATCATCGTCGACCTCACCGCCCCGGTGGAGGACAGGGCCGCCGTCGAGCGGGCCCTGGAGGTCCGCTCCACCAAGCCCGTCGAGGGCGCCTGGCACTGGGTGAGCGACACCCAGGTGGTCTACCGGCCCCGCCGCGGCTGGCCGGCCCGGCAGCGGGTCTCCTTCACCGCGCACCTGTCCGGCGTCCGTGCGGCCAGGGGCACCTACGGCACGGCCGACCACACGGTGCCCTTCACCGTCGGCCGGGGGCAGGTCAGCTTCATCGACACCCGGACCCACCGGATGCGGGTCACGCGGGACGGCAGGACGGTCCAGCGGATGGCGATCAGCGCCGGCACGGCCACCACCGAGGAGTACACCACGACGAGCGGCGTCCACCTGACCATGGACAAGGCCAGCCCGGTCCGCATGGTCTCCCCCGGCCGGGACAAGGGCGACCCCGGCTTCTACGACGTCATGATCGACCACGCGGTCCGCATCTCCGGCAGCGGCGAGTACGTCCACGCCAAGGACAACCTCTGGGCCCAGGGCAGGGCGAACGTCAGCCACGGCTGCGTCAACGCCCGCCCCGACCAGGCCGCCTGGTTCTTCGACACCTCCCTGCGCGGCGACCCCGTCATCATCCGCGGCACCGACCGCGAGCTGGAGTGGGACAACGGCTGGGGCTACTGGCAGCGCTCCTGGGAGGAGTGGCTCGCCGGCAGCGCCCTGCGCACCCCCGGACCGCCCCGCCGCCTGACCACCCCCGCCCCGGCGCCGCCCTGACCGCAAGTCCCGCGACGCGGGCACTGACGGTGCTCCAGATAACGGCATACGGTAGGGGGAGGAACCTCCTGGACATCCGAGCCGTTCATCTAAATAGGAGGCCGGAGCATGGAAGACTGGGTCATCTGGTTGGTCCTCGCGGTGGTGCTCGGTGTGGCTGAGATCTTCACCCTGACCACCGCCCTGGGTCTGCTCGGCGGCGCCGCCCTGTTCGCCGCCATCGCCGCCGGTCTCGGTCTGCCGATCCCCCTCCAGCTCATGGTGTTCACCGCCGCTCTGGCCGCGGGAGTGGTCGCGGTCCGGCCCATCGCCAGGCGCCAGCTCCAGCGGATGCCGGCCGAGCAGCGGTTCGGGGTCCAGGCGCTCGTCGGCAAACCCGCCTATGTCGTGCGAGAGGTCACCGGGCGGGACGGCCGGGTGCAGATCGGCGGCGAGGAGTGGTCGGCCAGGGCCTACGACGAGACGCTGGTGATCCCAGCGGGGGCCGTCGTCGACGTCATCGAGATCGAGGGCGCCACCGCGCTCGTATATCCCCGGGAGTGACCATGGATGCGCTGTTGATAGCCGGTCTGCTCATCGTCCTGTTCGCCGTGATGACCGTGGTCCGCTCGGTGCGCATCGTCCCCCAGGCCCGGGCCCGCAACGTGGAGCGGCTCGGGCGCTACCACAGCACGCTCAAGCCGGGCCTGAACTTCGTGATCCCCTACATCGACCGGGTCTATCCGATGATCGACCTCCGCGAGCAGGTGGTCTCCTTCCGCCCGCAGCCGGTGATCACCGAGGACAACCTTGTCGTTGAGATCGACACCGTGCTGTACTTCCAGGTCACCGACCCCCGCGCCGCCGCCTACGAGATCGCCAACTACATCCAGGCCGTCGAGCAGCTCACGGTCACCACCCTGCGCAACGTCGTCGGCTCGCTGGACCTGGAGATGACGCTCACCTCACGCGACACGATCAACAGCCAGCTCCGGGGCGTGCTGGACGAGGCGACCGGCAAGTGGGGCATCAGGGTGAACCGGGTGGAGATCAAGGCGATCGACCCGCCCAAGTCCATCAAGGAGGCGATGGAGAAGCAGATGCGCGCCGAGCGTGACAAGCGCGCCGCGATCCTCAACGCCGAAGGCCAGCGCCAGTCCCAGATCCTCACCGCCGAGGGTGACAAGCAGAGCGCGATCCTGCGCGCCGAGGGCGACCGGAGCGCCGCGATCCTCAAGGCCCAGGGCCAGTCCCAGGCCATCGACGAGGTCTTCCAGGCGGTCCACCGCAACGACCCGGACCCCAAGCTGCTGGCCTACCAGTATCTGCAGGTGCTGCCGGAGCTCGCCAAGGGCCAGGGCAACACGTTCTGGGTGATCCCCAGCGAGGTCACCTCCGCCCTCCAGGGCGTCTCCAAGGCGTTCACCGAGTCCCTGCCCCCGTCGGCGGCGACCCGCGAGGCCCCCGCGATCAGCGAGGCGACCGCCAGGGAGACCGCGCAGGCGGAGCAGGCCGCGGCCGAGGCGGTGGCCGAGGCCGCCGACGTCGACGCGGGACCCCGCCAGCTCGGGCCCGCCACCGCCCCCTCCGACGCCCTCGCCGACCTGAACAAGCACCACCACCCCTCCACCTCCTGACCCCGCGCGCCGTACGGGCCCTACCAGCGCGTCCGATCGCAGGTGATCCGGCGGAGCCTCCGGGCAGACCCTCTGGGAAGGGCACCCGGAGGGCGTCCGGACCGAGCGTGAAGCAGCACTGTGGGCGGGGTTAAGAAAACCGCGATGGACACCTTCGGAGCCGGCCGGGCACAGTGCGTAAGGTCGGACCTGAGGGGGGATCTGTGATGAAGGCGCTGGTCAAGGAGAAGGCCGAACCGGGCCTGTGGTTGCTGGACGTTCCGGAGCCGGTGGTCGGCCCCGGAGAAGTGCTGATCAAGGTGCTGCGGACCGGGATCTGCGGGACGGACCTGCACATCCGCAGTTTCGACGCGTGGGCGCGGCACACCCTGCGGACGCCGCTCGTCGTCGGCCACGAGTTCAGCGGCGAGGTCGTCGAGGTGGCACCCGGCGTGGAGGACATCGCGGTCGGCGACCTGGTCAGCGGTGAGGGGCACCTGGTCTGCGGCAAGTGCCGCAACTGCATGGCCGGGCGGCGCCACCTGTGCCGCAACACGGTCGGGCTGGGCGTCAACCGGGACGGCGCCTTCGCCGAATACGTGACACTCCCGGCCTCCAACGTCTGGGTGCACCGGGTGCCGGTCGACCCCGACATCGCGGCGATCTTCGATCCGTTCGGCAACGCCGTGCACACCGCCCTGGCGTTCCCGATGGTCGGCGAGGACGTGCTGATCACCGGGGCCGGGCCGATCGGGCTGATGGCCGCCGCCGTGGCCACGCACGTGGGCGCCCGCAACGTGGTCATCACCGACGTCAGCCCCGAGCGGCTGGCCCTGGCCGGCAAGCTCGGGGTCACCCTGGCGCTGAACGTCGCCGAGCGGTCCGTCGCCGACGGCCTGCACGACCTCGGCATGCGCGAGGGCTTCGACGTGGGGCTGGAGATGTCCGGGCACCCGCAGGCGCTCCGCGAGATGATCGCCAACATGACGCACGGCGGGAAGATCGCCATGCTCGGCCTGCCCGCCGAGGAGTTCGCGGTCGACTTCGCCACGATCGTGACCTCGATGATCACCCTCAAGGGCATCTACGGCAGGGAGATGTACGAGACGTGGTACGCCATGTCCGTGCTGCTGGAGAAGGGCCTCGACCTGTCCCCCGTCATCACCGACCGCTTCTCCTACCGCGACTTCGACGCGGCCTTCGACACCGCCGCCAGCGGCAAGACCGGCAAGATCATCCTGGATTGGACCGCCTGATGTTCGACAACGTCCGCGACGACCTGCGCGCCACCCTCGACGAGATCGCCTCCGCCGGGCTGCTCAAGCCCGAGCGGGTCATCAGCACCCCCCAGCGCGCCGGCATCGCCGTGTCCGGCGGCGGCGAGGTGCTGAACTTCTGCGCCAACAACTACCTCGGCCTGGCCGACCACCCCGAGGTGGTGGCCGCCGCCAAGGAGGCCCTCGACCGCTGGGGCTTCGGCATGGCGTCGGTCCGCTTCATCTGCGGCACCCAGGAGGTGCACAAGGAGCTGGAGGCGCGGCTGTCGGACTTCCTCGGCCAGGAGGACACCGTCCTCTACAGCTCCTGCTTCGACGCCAACGGCGGGGTGTTCGAGACCCTGCTCGACGAGCGCGACGCGGTCATCTCCGACGCGCTCAACCACGCGAGCATCATCGACGGCATCCGCCTGTGCAAGGCCCGCCGCCTGCGCTACGCCAACCGCGACATGGCCGAGCTGGAGGCCCGGCTCAAGGAGTCCGCCGACGCCCGGCGCAGGCTGATCGTCACCGACGGCGTCTTCTCCATGGACGGCTACGTCGCGCCGCTGCAGGAGATCTGCGACCTGGCCGAGCGCTACGACGCCATGGTCATGGTGGACGACTCGCACGCGGTCGGCTTCGTCGGCCCGAACGGCCGGGGCACCCCCGAGCTGCACGGCGTGACGGACCGGGTCGACATCATCACCGGCACGCTCGGCAAGGCGCTCGGCGGGGCCAGCGGCGGCTACGTGGCGGCCCGCAAGGAGATCTGCGAGCTGCTCCGCCAGCGTTCCCGCCCCTACCTGTTCTCCAACTCCCTCGCCCCGGTGATCGCCGCCGCCTCCCTGCGTATCCTCGACCTGATCAGCGGCCACAGCGAGGCCCGCGAGCGGCTGCGCGCCAACACCGAGCGCTTCCGCACCAAGATGACCGAGGCCGGATTCGACATCCTGCCCGGCGACCACCCCATCGCCCCGGTGATGATCGGCGACGCCGCCGAGGCCGCCGCGATGGCCGAACGCCTGCTGGAGCAGGGCATCTACGTGATCGGCTTCTCCTATCCCGTGGTCCCGCACGGCAAGGCCCGGATCCGGGTCCAGCTCTCGGCCGCCCACTCCACCGAGGACGTCGACCGGGCGGTGGACGCCTTCGTCACGGCCCGCGGGTGACCTCGGCGAGAATGGAGAGGTGATAGACACGCGGCGGCTCAGGACCCTGCGCGCGGTGGCCGACCACCGGACGGTCACCGCCGCGGCCGCCGCGCTTCACCTGACCCCCTCCGCGGTGTCCCAGCAGCTCGTCGCCCTGGAGCACGAGGTGGGCCACCGGCTGCTGGAGCGCGACGGCCGGGGCGTCCGGCTGACCTCCGTCGGCCGGATCCTGCTCGGCCACACCAACGAGGTGCTCGCCCAACTGGAGCGGGCCGAAGCCGACATCGCCGCCTACACCGCCGGCACGGCGGGCGAGGTGAAGGTGGCCTCCTTCGCCACCGCGATCGGGCTGGTCGTCGCGCCGGCGGTGAGCACCCTGCGGGACAAGGAGCCGGGCATCCAGGTGCGGGTCCTCGACGCCGAGGGCGACCAGAGCCTCACCAAGGTCCTCGACGGCGCGGTGGACGTGGCCGTGGCCGTCGAATATCGCGGGGCCCCCGCCGAGGACGACCGGCGGCTGTCCCGGATCCCGCTCTACTCCGAGCCGTTCGACGTGGTGCTCCCCCGTGGCCACGCCCTGGCGGACCGTCTCCCGGCGGACGCGGGCCACGCCCCGGCGGACACGGATCACGCTCCGGCAGACATGGACCACTCCTCGGCGGACATGGACCATGCCCCGGCGGACATGGGCCGCTCCTTGGCGGACACGGGCCACGCCCTGGCGGACGCGGACCTCGCCGGAGGCGCCCTCCCGGTCACGGGGGTCCCGGGCGCCCTTCACCCCGCGGGCCGGCCCGAGCCGCCCGCGGACGACGGTCCCGGCCTGTCCGTCGCCGACCTGGCGGGCGAGACGTGGATCGGCCCCTACCCGGGCAATCCCTGCCACGACGTGATCGCCCTGGCCTGCGAGCACGCGGGCTTCACCCCCGAGTTCGCGCACTCCTCCGACGACTTCAGCGCGGTGGTCGCGCTGGCCGCCGCCGGGGCGGGCGTGGCGATGGTCCCGCGCCTGGCGCTGCGCGCGGCCGACCTGTCCGGCGTGGTGATCCGCCCGGTCCCGGGCCCGGAGCGGCGGGTCTTCGCCGCCGTACGGCGGGGCGCCGAACGGCACCCCCTGCTCGTCCCCCTGCTGGACACCCTCCAGGACGCCGCGGCGGCACTGCGCCGGGCCCCGTCACTGTGACGAGGCGGCGCTCCCGGCAGGACGGCCACCGCCCCTGAGAGGAAGGTGGCCGCCCCGTCAGGCGGCAGACCATGGTGTTCCCGGTGACCCGCCGGGTGACGGACGGCTCAGAGAGGAGCGCCTCCCGCGGGCCGTACGGGAAGGGAATGCGTCTGTCCTCGCGCGACGTCATGCCTCCTTCCGTCCGCGGCGCTGGGCATTCCCGCTCTTCATCGGGGTATCGCAGGGCTTCGCCGGCGGTACGCAGGAGGAGGGGCTGAGGTGAATCATCACGAGCAGGAGTTGCGGGTGCGGGTGACCCATCGGGGGCATTGCAGCGTGTTGGAGGTCGGCGGGCACCTGGACTTCGTCACCGCGCCCACGCTCACCGACCACATCGACACGCTCTGGGAACCAAACGTGGGCCCGCGCCTGGTGCTGGAACTGTCGCAGCTGACCTTCTACGACTCCACCGCCCTGGGGGTCCTGGCCCACGCCCTGCAACGCGTTCAGGCCACCGCCACCAGCCGGCTCCTGCTCGTGGGGATCCCGGACGGCCTGCGGCATCTGCTGGAACGCACCGGCCTGCTGGCCCACTTCGAGCTGCGCGACAGCATCGAGCAGGCTGTCGCTGACCTGCTCTCGACGTAGGAATCATCCTTACTTTCTCGGGATCAAAAATCTGTAGTGACTGAGGTAGACATCTGAGTTAGTTGAGGATAGAGTTCCTGACATCGCAAGGAACGGATCCACGAGGGCAGAGCAATACTCAAGCATCACGACGGACTGCCCGGGCGGACGTGGATAGCAGTGAACGAGGCAGGTTGACGGCAGAAGGTCGGACGTGCCAGGGCCGATGCAGGTGAAGGGTCCCGGCCGTGGACGCGCTGCCACGTGGTGTACGAGTTCGAAGAAGAAGCAGGGATAAACGAAAGGAGTGTTGAACGCCATCAGGATCGCCCGTTGCCGGCTGAAGTTCGCCGCACGGGTACCGCAGCTCCACGGATTGGACGGTGGTCTACGGTCACGCATTCGCGATCCCCGCATCCCCGCCCCTACCGGGCGGCCCCATGCGGAAGCAAGTAAGTCGGCCAAATGGCCGCTAGATGGTGTTGAACCTCATGGGCCCCGGCGCATTATGGCGCCGGGGCCCCTATTGGCATTCGGGAAGGTATATGGATCAAGCACCGATGGCGTCGGCCGTCCGATCGAGCCCCTCGCTCCAGGACACCACCGACAGAGCCCACCCGGCCGAGAGGCCCCCCGCCGCCTCCGATGACACTCCAGGTCACCGATTCGACGACGAGGACTACCCCGCCTACAGCATGGGCCGGGCCGCCGAGATGCTCGGCGTCACCCCGGCGTTCCTGCGCAGCCTGGGCACCGCCAAACTGATCGAGCCGCAGCGCTCCGACGGCGGTCACCGCCGCTACTCCCGCTACCAGCTGCGTCTGGCCGCCCGCGCGCGGGAGCTCGTCGACCGGGGCACCGCCTTGGAGGCCGCCTGCCGCATCATCATCCTGGAAGACCAGCTCGCCGAGGCTCTGCGCATCAACGCCGAGCTGCAGCAGTCCCGCGACCAGCGGCCCGAGAACGCCGGCCACCGCTCGGCGTGAGGGCCGGTGATCACGGCCCTCGTTGGCGATCCAGTGGTCCGCGGCCCCCTGCCCCATAGCGGCAGGGCGGTCGCGCCTGGTGGCGGGGGTCGGAGTGCATCGGAAACGTACGCCAAGCCCGTTCGCGTAGCCGGTTCCGGCTTACCTCGATCAACGTGACCAGGCCCGGCCCCGGATTGCGCAGCACGCGCAGCGGAAGGCCGGCCAGGCACAGCACCGCGCCGTGGCCGGAGCGCCGGCGGGCACCGCCGACCGTTTCGAGTTCGACCTCTACCCCTCGCACCCGGACGAGCGCGTCGTGCAGGCGGCCGCGTCGTAGTCGCGGACCTCACCGCAGGCCAGACCACCTCGCGCCGCCGGAATCCCGCGCTCGCGGCAGGACCGGGGGCAGGCCGAACGCCGCGAAGTAGCGCGGTTCGAACGACGTGATCGCGGTGATCCGGCCGCCGTCGACCCGCAGTACGTCCAGCCCCCGGGCGCGGAACCGTCCGGCCAGGTTCCTGGTCTCGTCCGCCGTGGGGTGTTCGACGTAGTGCGCCACGGCGGGCGTGAACGACCATAAGACGGACACCACCGCGAATAAGGAATCGGACTGAGCCCCAGCCGGGCTCGGGATCGGCGAGCGCCTCGTCGACGGGGCGCAGAGGCCCGCCGGGCTCGGTGACCGCCATGCGCCGGAACGTGGTCGACAACACTTCCCCCTTCATCATCGGAGCATGTGCCTACAGGCTCCAAGCATTCACGAACGATATGGCGGAGCGGGCGAGCGCAGGTAGATGGGCGGCGTGAATCGGATGATAACCTCCAGTTATGGCTGAGCGGCTGAACCCGGAGGCGCTGCGCTATGCGCGCTCGGTGGCACACGCCCGCTCGTTCTCCGCAGCAGCGCGCGCTCACGGGATCACGCAGCCTGCCTTGTCGAACGCGATCGCCCGGCTGGAGGAGCGCCTGGGCGTGCGGTTGTTCGAGCGGTCCACCCGCGGTGTGACCTTGACCGCCGAGGCGGCACTGCTGATCCCGCTGGTCGACACCGCCCTGTCGGCACTGGATGCGATCACCGCCGAGGCGCGGCGAATGACCTCTCCGGAGGCGCCCCGCATTCACCTGGGCGTCTCTCCGCTGATCAGCCCCGATCTGGTCGCCGAGGCCTTCAGCGCCGTCCGCCGCCTGCCCGTTCCCGGGGATCTGGTGCTGCGGGAGGCGAACATGGCCGACCTGCACGACGCGCTCGCCGAGGGCAAGCTCGACATCATCTTGATCCCGTCGGTCAACCCGCTACCTCGCTTCGAGCACCGCGTCATCCACTCCGAGCCGGTCGTCGTGATCGACGCTCACGCGCGGGCGTCGTCGGCGGTGGTGGAGCTGAGTGACGCCGCCGACGCGCAGTTCATCCTGGTGCCCGACGCATGTGGCCTGACCAGGTTCACCACCCAGCTGTTTGAGGAGCACGACCTGCCGCTGCGTGCCTATCCCGGTGAGGCCGGCGGCTACCAGGTCCTGGAGCAGTGGGTCGGCCTCGGCCTGGGCATGGCGATCCTGCCCGAGTCCAAGCTGACCGACGCCGGTCTCACCGCCCGCCCGCTCATCGACGACGGCCAGCCGGTCGAGTTGTTCTACGAGGCGGTGTGGGACCCCACCTCCCGATACGCGGCTGACCTGAGCCGGCTCGTCGCCTCGCTTGGCGATAACCGCCGCCTATAGCCGTATTCGCGCTGCCGATCTACCGGCCGGGCGATGTTGGACATAGCTTCGGCGCATGGCCGCCACGCCGTGGCCGGCCCTCGAGCGAAACGAGAAACCCATGGCCTACCTTCAGATCACTTTGGACGTCAGTGCGGCTGATCGTGCCGCCGCCGCGGGCGTCTACCAGCGCTACAAGCAGCCGTTCCTGGACACCGTCGCCGGCGCCAAGAGCAAGGATCTGCTGGCGCGGGACGAGGACGTGCAGGTGCTGCACGGCTTCGCCACCGTCGATGACGCACAGGCGTACCTGTCCAGTGAGCTGTTCATCCAGCACGTCGTCACCGCTCTGCAGCCCTACCTCAACACGGCTCCGGACGTGCGCATCTACCAGAGCGTCTGACGCCGTCGACGGCACAGGCGTGTAGTCACCGCCAGCTCTGCCGTCCACGCCGCTGTCCACGCCCCGCCATCCGTACTCATGGTGAGCGCCGCTCGGTCACCGCCGCCGCACGTCGCTCAGACAAGGACGCCCGTGCCTGAGCCCGAACACCTCGCCGACACCGGCCCCCACCTGTCCACCCCGGCAAGGCCGGTTGTCGATGCTGTCCAGCGGCGCACGATGACCGTGCTGGTCTTCGCGCAGATCATCGGCACCGTGGGGGTGGGTGTCGCGCCCTCGATCGGGATCCTGCTGGCCGGAGCGGTCACCGACAACGAAGCCTGGGCGGGCCTGGCCCGGACCGCGAGCACACTCGGCGCGGCCCTGCTCGGCCTGCCGCTGGGCACGCTGGCCGCACGCCGTGGCCGCCGCGTCGCCCTCGCGGGCGGCTGGTGGACGGCCGCAGCCGGCGCCGCGGTGCTGGTCGCCGCGGCGCAGTGGAGCCTGATCGTCCCGCTCTTCGGCGGCCTGCTGCTGATCGGCGCCGGGTTGGCGGTGAGCCTGCAGTCGCGGTTCGCCGCCACCGACCTCGCCCTGCCGCACCACAAGGCCCGCTCTCTGGCCCTGATCGTCTGGGTCGGCACGCTCGGCTCCGTGTTCGGCCCGAACCTTGGCGTGCCCGGCGAGATCATCGGCGCCGCCACCGGCCTCACGGTGTACGCGGCGGCCTTCCTCATCGCCGCGCTCTGCTTGGCCATTGCCGGTCTGATCGTGTGGCTGTGGCTGCGTCCCGATCCGTTGCTGGTCCTCCGGCAGGCCACCCCGCCGGCACCCGCGGATCCTGGCCGCGGGCAGCCGGGCCGTATCCGGCAGGTGCTCGCCGAGCTGCGCGTCAACTGGCACGCCCGGGTGGCGGTGATCGCGATTCTCGCCGCCCAGATCGTCATGGTCGGGATCATGACGATGACGCCGGTCCACCTCACCCACCACGGTGGCTCGATCCCCCTCGTCGGCATCACGATCAGCCTGCACATCGTCGGCATGTACGCCCCGGCCCCGCTCGTCGGCCTGATCGCCGACCGCTACGGTCATCGGCTGGCGATCAGTGCCGGGCTCGGCGTCCTGGCCGCCTCGCTCCTGATCGCCGCCGTGAAACCCGACGACACCGGATGGATCATCACCTCGCTGATCCTGCTGGGCATCGGGTGGTCTTTCGTCAACGTCGCCGCTTCCGCGCTGTTCAACGCCGCTGTCTCCGCCGAGACCCGCGCATCCTCCCAAGGCGGCGTCGACGCGCTGTCGAATCTGTGCGGGGCGACCGCGGCGTTCGCGTCCGGGCCGCTGCTGGCCGTCAGCAGCTTCTCCCTGCTGTCCGTCGTGGCCCTCATCGCGCTCATCCCGCTGGGCGTCCTCATGGCCAGCCGTACCCTCACCCGCCAGAACGCGTGACGCTCCGCCCAGACTGACCAGACAGAAGCGCCCAGGCAGACCAGATAGAAGGGAGGCGCACATGGCGCCTACCGCCCCTCAGCACGACGTCGTCGTGGTCGGCGCCGGCGCGGCCGGCCTCACAGCAGCGGTCGCCCTGCACGCGGCCGGGCTCGACACGGTATGCCTGGAGGCGCGTGAGCGCACCGGAGGCCGGATGATGACCACCGACGACGGGCTCGACCTGGGCGCCACCTGGTTCTGGGACGGCGAGCCACGGGTCGCCGCGCTCGCCGCCCGGCTGGATGTCGCCGTCTTCGACCAGCACCTCGCGGGTGACGCGCTCGCGCAGCACCCCACCGGCATCCAGCGGGTCACCGGCAACCCGATCGACGCCCCTGCCTACCGGTATCGGCCCGGCGCGGCGGCGCTGACCTCCGGCCTCGCGGCCCGGCTCCCGGCCGCCGCGCTGCGGCTGTCGACTCCGGTCACGCTTATTCGCCCGAACGGTGACACGATCGAGGTAGGGGCGAGCGCTGAACGCTTGAACGCCGGCCAGGTCGTGCTGGCCATTCCGCCGGCGCTCGCGGTGGCGAGCATCGACTTCCACGGTTCACTGGAGCCGGAGCTGGCACACCTCGCCGCGGCCACGCCTGTGTGGATGGGCGGCGTCGTCAAGGTCGTGGCCACCTATCGAAGCCCGTTCTGGCGGGCGGGCGGCCTGGCCGGGGCGGCAATCAGCTGGACCGGCCCACTGCGGGAGGTCCACGACATGTCCGGGCCGGACGGCACGCATGCCGCCGTGTTCGGCTTCGCCCCCGCCGCCGCTGCTGCTGGTCCCGGCTTCGAGAGGGCCGTCACCACCCAGCTCGCGCGACTGTTCGGCCAGGAAGCGGCCCAGCCCGAAACACTGCATATACAGGACTGGAGCACCGAGCGGTGGACCTCGCCGCCCGGAGTGCAGCAGCTGACGAACTACGACCTGTTCGGACATCCGCTCTACCAGCGGCCCGCGCTGGCCGGCCGGCTGCACTGGGCATCGACCGAAACCGCCACCGACCATGCCGGCCACGTCGAGGGCGCACTCCTGGCAGGGGAGAGGTCCGCTCGCGCCGTCCTTACCGCCCATCTCTCGCAGCGAGCCGGTTCGGCACCGGCAGCTGGGCTCGGGAAGACTGGGTGCCCCACCCGCCAGCCGTACGCCACGCGCCCCAAGGCCGAAGCCTGCCGTGAGCGCTCCTACCACGATCGGATGTGACCGCCATGTATGAGATCCCGCAATTGCTGGCCGAATACGACCGCGCCCGCGCCTACACCGACGAACTCTGGCGCGACCTGACGGCCGAGGAACTGCACTGGCGGCCCGAGCAGGACTTCAGCCCCATCGGCTGGCACCTGGGCCACCAGGCCCACGTGGCCCACTTCATGATCCGCAACCTCACCGCGGCCGAACCGAGCCCCGCCCCCGACCTGGACGACCTCATGGACTCCGCCACCCCGGAAGCAAACCGGTTGCCCCTGCCCGATCCCCGGCGCCTGGCCGACTTCCGCGCCACCGTCGGCGAACGGGTCCACACCCGCATCAACGCCATCGGAGCCAGAGACGTGGGCGCCCCAGCCCAACTCAAGATCATCGCGCAGACGCTGCTCATGGCGATCATCAACCACGAATACCAGCATGACCGCTGGATCGGCGAGGTCCGCAACCGCGACCTCGGTCACGCCCTGCCCGACGCCCCCACCTCTGATCTCATCACCACCGTTGACGGTTACCTGGTGGTGTGCGGCTGGACCCACTGACCCATCAGGGCCGCCCAGCCGCCAGCACGCCCCACCCTCACCGATGCCTGACCATGAATGATCGGAAAGCTCATATCCATGCTTGACCTGCGGTACATGACAGACCAAACCACCTCGCAGCAGGTCACGGAGGCTGACCTCACGTGAGCGAGCGCACCGCGTCGACCTCCGGAGCGACGAAGACCCCCACCGGTACCGAGCAGCGACGCTCACGCACCATACGGCTGATCACCGTGGCAGTCGTGGTACTCGTCGTTGCCATCGTCGGGATCCTGGCACAAACCTCGCAACACACCGCCTCCCAGCCTCCCACCAGCACTGCGGCACCGGACGCCGCCCCCACCACGACGACCAGCCAGAGCCCCCTGGCGCAACTGGTACGGCGCAACCCCGACGACCCCGCCGCGGTCGGCCCGGTGGACGCCCCCGTCGTCCTCATCGAATACGCCGACTTCACCTGCAAGTACTGCGCCGCCTTCGCCCGGCAGACCCTGCCCGCCCTCATGTCCGAGTACGTTGCGCAGGGCAAACTCCGCATCGAATGGCGCGACGCACCCGTCCTCAGCCAGCACTCGGTCAACACCGCGATCGCCGCCCGCGCAGCGGCCCGGCAGAACCTGTTCTGGCCGTACTACGAAGCGCTCTACGCCCGGACCTTCGCCGGGAAATCCGACTGGAGCCGCAAGGAGTTCATCGCCATCGCCGCCTCGATCGGCAAGCTGGACGTCGCTGCATTCACCAAGGCGCTCGACGACCCCGCCACCGCGCAGCTGGTGGAGAAGGAGGCCGCCACCTCCCACGCGCTCGGCGTGAGCGGCACCCCCACGTTCGTCCTCGGCGATCAAGCCGTCAACGGCGCGCAACCCATCGAGGTGTTCCGCCAGCTCATCGACGCGCAACTGGCCACGACCGGGAAGGGCTGAGATGGACATCGGCTATCTCGGTGCGCTCCTCGGCGGTCTGCTGAGCCTGCTGTCCCCGTGCTCAGTCATGCTGCTGCCGGCGTTCTTCGCCTACGCCTTCTCCCGGCCCGCGCTTCTGCTCGCCCGTACCGGCGTGTTCTACCTGGGACTCGTCGCCACGCTCGTACCCCTCGGCGTGTTCGCCGGGACCGCAGGGGCGTTCCTGTCCCAACAGCGCGGCACTCTGCTGGTCGCCGTCGCCATCATAGTGATCGTTTTCGGCCTCATCCAGGTGCTCGGCATACCTCTGCCCTCGCTCAGCCGCACGGGGCAGCACGAGCCTGGCACTGCGTGGACGGTGTTCCTGCTCGGCGCCGCCTACGGCGTCGCCGGCGTCTGCACCGGCCCGATCCTCGGATCCGTGCTGATGATCGCGGCCGCCGGCGCCAACCCCGTCTACGGTGCCGTCCTGCTCGTCATCTACGCCGCCGGGATGGCCCTGCCACTGCTGCTGCTCGCCCTGGTCTGGAGGCGCTGGTCCGGCGGCGTCCGCACCTGGCTGCGACCTCGCATGCTCCGCCTCGGCCGCTGGACCAACAGTTGGCACGCCATCATCTCCGGGACGCTTTCCCTCGTCCTCGGCGTACTGCTGCTGATCACCTCGCGAGATCCCGACGCGGCCGGGCTGCTGTCCATCGGCACACAGTATGCCCTCGAGACGGGGATCGCCCGGCTCGGCGCCGGCATCTCCAACGTCGCCGTCGTCATCGCCGCTGCTGTGCTCCTCGCGCCCACCGCCGCACTCCGGCTGCTACGCCACCGCTCACGCACCGGCCGCCGCACCCCGCACAGGCACACACGGCAATCGTGAGACGACGAGTGCACTGAGGCCGACCGTGCCCTGCCGCAGACACCCCCCAACCGAAGCGGCGTAGCCGACGCTGGCCCTGCGGGCATCGTGCCTACTCCTGCTGGCCCCGTACGCAGCCAGGTCGTCCTCCTTGGCCTTGCGGCCCAGACTTCGGCACACAGGTCCTGCCACCCGCCAGCCGCCACCGCACCAGCTCAGTCGTACGCCCACCGGTGGCGCAGGAGCGGGCAACGGCCCCTGGCTGTGCGACATCCTGGAAGACGGCCTACGCAGACGGGTTAGGCCGGCAGTTCCCGCTCACCCGGTCACGTTGGCGGGGCCGGTGATCGGCAGCCGGGCCTCCATGTTCAGCCGCACCTCGCCGTAAGGACGCACATGCTGCCAGAACAGCGGGGTCAGACCCCGCCGGTCGGCCGAGGTGGGCAGGGCCGCCCACTGCGGTTCGGCCAGCACGTCCTGCAGCATGAGGGTGTTCACGTAAACCAGGGCGGCTCGCAGGATCCGCAGGCACAACGCGGTCATCTCCACCTCCTCACGCCGATTGGTGGAGATCTCCCCGCCCCGGCCGTAGCAGATCACCGTGTTGGCGCCATTCCACGCCTCCACCACGTTCAGCCCCTCCTCGATCTGGCGCTGCAGGTCACGCTCACGCAGATAGCGGGCCACGAAGATGGTGCGCTGGGCCCGGCCGATCTCGAGCATCGCCTGGTAGGCCGGATGCGAGGCCGAGCGGGTGAACCGCGACAAGATCGCCTCAGTGGAGGCGGTGCCGGGCTCTGGGGAACATCGGAACCGAATCGTGCGCTTGTATGCTCAGTGACGGTCTACCGCAGATGACTGCCGAGTACTGCGGCTTCTGGCCTCACACTC
>NZ_JBSFPS010000055.1:0-41141 GCF_053588315.1 Streptosporangium sp. NPDC003464
ACGTTGATCGGCAACGTATCGATCAGCACCTCACTCGCCACCGCCACCTGTAACGTCGGCGTCATCGACGGCACCGTGCAGTCGGACGGCACCATGCTGAACGTCCTGGCCTACAACTTCAGCAACAGCCCCGGCCCGCAGTGCCCCAACAGCGCCGGCGGCCAGTCCACCGTGACCGCGGTCGGGCTCCCCTGGAACAACGGCAACGTCACCTACGCCCCGGTGCCCAACGGCCGCGACGGCACCATAGCCCTCAACAGTGTCAAGGTCACCTCGACGAGCACCGGCTGGTTCGGCACCATCAACTGCACCTACCGGGGATCCGGCGCCGGCAACAGCATCGTCCTGGACGCCTTCAACCCCACCAACACCAACCGCCCGCAGCCCGTGGTGCAGGCCCAGGCCAGGGCTGTCAACTACAGCCTCAACAAGGACAGCGGCAGCATCCTGTGCCCCGGCACGGCCACCTTCAGCGCCACGTTCCAGCTTCTCGGTGAGACCACCGCCAACTCGGGCGTCTACGACCAGAAACTCCACCTCACCTCCTGAGAACCCCTGAGCGGTCCCGTCCGCCCAGCAGGGCCGGCCCGCCTCTCCCGCACCCGCGCGAGAGGCGGGCCATGCCGTCCGCGTACCGCGCGGGCCGTGCGCACCGCACGGGCCGCCCTCCACCGCCGGGAGCCCCGATGCCACGAGGTCCGATGCCACGAGGTCAGGCGCCGGCAAGCGCGGGGTCCGGGCTAGACGCGGGCGCACGCGCACAGCGCCTCCGAGTGGCCCGCGGCCTGGCAGCTCAGCGCCCGCGCGGCCTGGTAGACGCAGAGCAGGGCCCAGATCTCCTGGGCCACCATCTCCGGGCTCCGCGAGCGCAACACGGCCGCCGGTCCCCGGCGGCCGGAGCAGAGCCAGGCCAGCGCGCTGTCCAGGACCCACCGCTCGGCATAGCGCGCCGCCAGCTCGGCGGCGGACGCCTGCTCCGGGTCGACCAGCGTGGTGATCAGCCATTCCGTGCCCGGCAGGGGGATGACCCGCAGGGGCGGGCCGCCCAGGCCGACCGGCCGGGACAGGTAGGAGCCGTCCTCGAAACCGCGCCCCACGGGGAGCGCGTCGGCTCCGGTCATCCCCCACAGCAGGTGCGTGCCGGTCTCGACCGCCTGGCACCACAGGTCGAACCCCCGCGAGCCCGAACGGGCGAGCAGCAACATGTCGGACTCCAGGCAGCGCAGCAGCCTCCGGGCCAGGGTGTCCTGCTCCACGGCCGAACCGCCGAACGTCGCGTCGATCAGCGCGTGCGTACCGTTCTCGGCCACGGCCACCACCCGGACGCGGGGGAGGCCGGCCACCCCGTCAGGATGGCCGAAGGCCGAGTTGTCATGGGTCTCGGGGACGACCAGCGTCGTGCCGTCCATCGTGACCAGCCGGAGACCGGCCAGCCACGACCTGGGTGCCTGGGGGTGCGCCACCGGGCCGCTCACCCGGTAGAAGAGCACGCGCAGGGGTTCGGCGCCGAGCCGTGCGCGGGCCCGGCTGATGGCCGAGGCGCTGGGCGGCTCCCAGGTGTGGACCCAGCGCGACCGCCACGCCAGGCCGTTCAGCAGCAGGCGCATGACCTGGTCGTAGTTCTTGTCGGAGAACAGGCACAGGGCCAGCACGTAGTAAATCGTCAGACGGGCCGGCAGCGCCCGCCGCCGCCGCTCCGCGCATCCGCAGACCTCTATCACCTCGTCGAGCAGCGATGTCGGAAAGACAGATGTGAGAAAACCGATCGACAGCTGATCTGCCAGCCGACCACCGCCTGACGGAGTCTTCACCTGCGTAACTCTGCCTGAAAGCGCGCCGTGCACGTTATAAGCAAGTGCCTGACTTTTCCGGTGAACCGCGTCGAGATTGACAAGTGACATGCGCTTGAGGAAAGCGCTGTCACAGGCGAAACACCGGCACCCCGCGGGCTACGTCCCGGGGGCCCGGACGGGCGGCCGGAGGCCGGTGGTGGAGGGCCGGACGGCCGGTGGCTGAGGGGCCGTCCAGTCGGCCAGGAGCCGGAGCGCCGTCTCCGAGGGGCTGCCGGGTTCGGTGGTGTGGACGCACATGGTCTGGTCGGCGTCGCCGGGGAAGACGACCGACTCGTAGGACAGGACGAGCTCGCCCACGACGGGGTGGTGGTAGCGCCTGGTGCCGTGGGTGCGCTCGCGGAGGTTGCGGTCGGCCCACCAGGTCCGGAACTCCTCACTCTTGACGGCCAGCTCGCCGACGAGCTCGGCGAGCTGCGGGTCGTCGGGGTGGCGGCCGGCGTCCAGGCGGAGGGCGGCGACGGTCTCGGCGGCGACGGTGTCCCAGTCGAGGTAGAGGTCGCGCGCGGCCTCGTCGAGGAACATGTGGCGGGTCAGGTTGCGTTCGCGCTGCGGCAGCGCGTCGAAGTCGGTGATCAGGGCGCGGGCGAGGCGGTTGGCGGCCAGCACGTCCGTGCGCCGGCCGAGGATGAGCGCCGGGGCCACGCCGGCGAGGGCCTCCAGTATCCGGTGCAGCCCGGGGCGCACGCGCTGCGGCCGCGCGGGCGTGCGGCGGCGGGTGGGCCGGGGCGCGGACCGGCCGAGCTCGAAGAGGTAGGCGCGCTCCACCCCGTCCAGGCGCAGCGCGCGGGCGACGGCGTCCAGGACGCTCTCCGAGACGTTGACGTGGCGGCCCTGCTCCAGGCGGGTGTAGTAGTCCACGCTGACGCCGGCGAGGCGGGCGAGCTCCTCCCGGCGCAGGCCGGGCACCCGGCGGGTGCCACCGGTGGCGGGCACGCCCGCCTGCTGGGGGCTCAGGCGTGCGCGGCGGCTGCGCAGGAACTCCCTGAGCTCGGCGTTGTGGTCCACGTTCTCCAGTGTGCGCCCGCCGCCGTCCCCGGGCCGCCCCGAGGGCGGGCCGGGCCGTGCATGGCCATCGCGTCGCGGTAGCCGGCCAGGCGGTCCTGGCCGACGGGGACGTCGAGGGGGCCGGTGATGGTCGCGATGCGCCGGCAGCCGCGGGCTATCAGGTGGTCGGCGGGAGACACCCGCGGCTCGGGCCACGTCTTCCAGCGTGGGAGCCCCCGATGTCAGCGGGAGATCTTCGCTCATACGGCCTTTGCAACACGGTGGGAGAGCGCTCTCCGGGCCGGTGCGCCGGAGCCTGCGGGGTCCGCGGGAGGGCGGGCGAGGGGACCATGATCTGCGGCGCCGTACGGCAGGCGGCCCCTCCCCGCCGGGGCGAGGCGAGGTACCGTCGTCTTATCGGAACTCAGCCACCGGGGGAGCCGCTATGCCAAGCGATCCCGACCACGTGCTCGACGCCATCGACGGAGTCGTCGACGAGTGGCTCGCCATGAGCGAGGACTCCATGCGCTGGGCACCACCCGAAAAAGCCCCGCCGAGGCGGCAGCTCGCCTTACCGGCGCCGCCCCTGCCGGGGGTCTCCGCGGAGTTCATGCATGATGTCGGCATCGTGTTCGGCGCCCAGGCGCAGGCCGTGGTGGAAGCGGTGACGGAGGTCTTCCGCCCGCTGGGCGAGGGGCTGGCCGGCGCCCTCGCCGCGGTCCTCGACAGCCCCGCCGTACGGCAGCTCGTCGAGCTGGTCGACCCGCCCGAGGAGCGCGCGTCCCCCGACCCCGTCGAGGGCGGCGAGCACCGGGACGGACCGTCGCCCGCGCCGCCGTCGCCGGACGGGTATCCATGACGGGTGGGTGCCCGCTGTCCGGGCAGGCATCCATGACGGGCGGGCGTCCGCCGTCCGGGTGATCCGTGATCCGTCGGCGGCGCGCCCGGCGCCGTGGCGTGCCCGCCCCGCTCCGCGCGGCCCGTCACAGGCTCCGCGGCAGCTCGTAGGTCTCGGCGATCAGCTCGTAGGAGCGGATCCGGTCCGCGGTGCTGTGGACCAGCGTGGTGATCATCAACTCGTCGGCCTCGGTGCGCTTGCGCAACTCCTCAAGGCCCGCCCGCACCTGGGCGGGGTCCCCGTGCACCACGTTGGACAGGTAGTCGTCCATGATCTGCTGCTCCACCGGGCTGTAAGGGTAGGCCTCGGCCTCCTCGGGGGTGGGGACCGGCTGCGGGGCCCCGCGGCGCAGGCGCAGCATGGACAGCCCGCCCGAGCGGGCCATGCGGAGCGCCTGTTCCGGGGTGTCCGCGGCGACGGCGGAGACGCCGATCATCGCGTACGGCCGGTCGAGCACCGCCGAGGGCTGGAAGGTCGAGCGGTAGAGGTCCAGGGCGGGGATGGTGTTCGCCGAGCTGAAGTGGTGGGCGAACGCGAACGGCAGCCCGAGCAGGCCGGCGAGCTGGGCGCTGAAGCCGCTGGATCCGAGGAGCCAGATCGGCGGCCGACCCGACTCGGGCGACCGCGGAGTGGCGACGACCTTCTCGAGCGGATGGCCCGCCGGGAACGCGCCGTCCAGGAAGGCGGTCAGCTCGGCGAGCTGCTCGGGGAAGTCGTCGGCGTCCAGGCCGTGGCGGCGCAGCGCCCGGGCCGTGGCGGGGTCGGTGCCCGGGGCCCGGCCGAGCCCGAGGTCGATGCGGCCCGGATGCAGCGCGTGGAGAGTGCCGAACTGCTCGGCGACGATCAGGGGCGCGTGGTTGGGCAGCATCACGCCGCCGGAGCCCAGCCGGATGGTCGTGGTCGCCGCGGCCAGGTGGGCGATCAGCACGGCGGGGGAGGAGCTGGCCACCGAGGGCATCCCGTGATGTTCGGCGACCCAGATCCGGTGGTAGCCCAGCTTCTCCGCCCGCCTGGCCAGCTCGGTGCTCGCCCGCAGGGTCTCGGTGGCGCTCACACCCGAACCGACCGTGGCCAGTTCGAGGATCGACAGGGGGACGTCGGAGGTGCCGCGGGCCGCGCCACGGATGTTGTCTTCAACCATGACAGCGGCAACCCTGGCTAAGCGGAGGTTTATTCCGGTTAGCCAGGACGGACTGAGATCAGACCGCGGCCCGGGTCCGGCGAGTGGTCTGTCCCCCGTGAGGCGATTAGACCAGATGGATCGGGGGCAGGAAACGCAACATGGCACAGGGGGGATGGATCTCCCGCTGGCCGGTGATCCGCCAGCTCAGGGGAGAGGACGGCCGGGGCGACGCCGCCCGGTCGGCCCGGACCGACGCGCTGCGGCCCCGGACCGAGGAGGCGGACACGGTCGCCAGATCGATCTGCCCCTACTGCGCGGTCGGCTGCGGCCAGCTCGTCTACGTCAAGGACGGCGCGGTCACCCAGATCGAGGGCGACCCCGACTCGCCGATCTCGCGCGGGCGGCTCTGCCCCAAGGGGTCGGCGAGCAAGCAGCTCGTCACCCACCCGGGCCGGCAGACCCGCGTGCTCTACCGGCGGCCGCACGGCACCGACTGGGAGCCGCTGGATCTCGAGACCGCGATGGACATGATCGCCGACCGGGTGCTGCGGACCCGGCGGGAGACCTGGCAGCAGGAGGAGAAGGGCAAGGTCGTACGGCGCACCATGGGCATCGCCGGCCTGGGCGGGGCGACGCTCGACAACGAAGAGAACTACCTGATGAAGAAGCTGTACACCGCCCTCGGCGCGATCCAGGTGGAGAACCAGGCGCGTATTTGACACTCCTCCACCGTCCCCGGTCTGGGGACCAGCTTCGGGCGTGGTGGCGCGACGGACTTCCAGCAGGATCTGGCCGAATCCGACTGCATCGTCATCCAGGGCTCCAACATGGCCGAATGCCACCCGGTGGGCTTCCAGTGGGTGGTCGAGGCCAGGGCGCGGGGGGCGAAGGTCTTCCACGTCGACCCGCGCTACACCAGGACCAGCGCGCTCGCCGACAAGCACGTGCCGATCCGCGCGGGCAGCGACATCGTCCTGCTCGGCGCGCTGATCAACCACGTGCTCGCCAACGGGCTGGACTTCCGCGAGTACGTCCTGGCCTACACCAACGCCTCGACGATCGTCTCCGAGCGCTTCCAGGACACCGAGGACCTGGACGGGCTGTTCTCCGGCTTCGACCCGGACACGCGCAAGTACGACCCGTCGAGCTGGTCCTACGAGGGCGCGCACGAGGAGGCCGCCGCCGGGCTGCGCGACGAGCAGCTGGAGGGCGGTCCCCGCCATGCCGAGGAGGCGGGGGCCGAGCAGTACGGCTCCGGCGGCGCCGCGATGCTCGCCAGGCCGCCCACCGACCCGACGCTGACCCACCCGCGCTGCGTCTACCAGATCCTCAAACGGCACTTCGCCCGCTACACCCCGGAGACGGTGGCCGAGCTGTGCGGCATCTCCCAGGAGGACTTCGCCGAGCTCGCCGGGGCGGTCACCGCGAACTCCGGCCGGGAGCGGACCACCGCGTGGGTCTACTCGGTCGGCTGGACCCAGCACTCGGTGGGCGTGCAGTACATCCGCACGGCCGCGATCCTGCAGCTGCTGCTGGGCAACATGGGCCGCCCCGGCGGCGGCATCCTGGCGCTGCGCGGCCACGCCAGCATCCAGGGCTCCACCGACATCCCGACGCTGTTCAACATCCTGCCGGGATACCTGCCGATGCCGCACGCCCACCGGTCCGAGGGGCTGGCGGAGTATCTGGCAAGGGTGGGCGCCGACACCGGTTTCTGGGGCCGCAAGCGCTCCTACATGGTGAGCCTGCTCAAGGCGTGGTGGGGTGACGCGGCCACCGAGGACAACGACTTCTGCTTCGGTCACCTGCCGCGCCTGACCGGCGACCACGGCCACTTCACGACCGTGATGAACCAGATCGGCGGCACCGTGAAGGGCTACTTCGTGGTGGGGGAGAACCCGGCGGTCGGCTCCTCCGGTGGCAGGGCGCAGCGGCTCGGGCTGGCCAACCTCGACTGGCTGGTGGTGCGCGACCTGACGCTGGTGGAGACGGCCACCTTCTGGAAGGACGGCCCCGAGCTGGAGACCGGGGAGATGCGCACTGAGGACATCGGCACCGAGGTGTTCTTCCTGCCCGCGGCCAGCCACGTGGAGAAGGAGGGCACCTTCACCAACACGCAGCGGCTGCTGCAGTGGCGGGAGAAGGCGCTCGACCCGCCGGGCGACTGCCGTAGCGACCTGTCGTTCTACTACCACCTCGGCAAGCGCATCAGGCAGCGGCTGTCCGACGACGAGATCGACCGGCCGCTGCGCGAGCTGACCTGGGACTACCCGGAGGAGGGCGAGCACCGGGAGCCCTCGGCGGAGGCGGTGCTGCGCGAGATCAACGGCACCGGTCCCGACGGGCGGGCGCTGTCGGCCTACACCGAGCTCAAGCCCGACGGCTCCACCCGGTGCGGCTGCTGGATCTACTGCGGGGTCTACGCCGACGAGGTCAACCAGGCGGCCCGGCGCAGACCGCGCGGCGAGCAGAGCCGGGTCGCGCCCGAATGGGGCTGGGCGTGGCCGGCCAACCGGCGCATTCTCTACAACCGGGCCTCCGCCGACCCCGAGGGCCGCCCGTGGAGCGAGCGCAAGGCCTATGTCTGGTGGGACGCCGACAGGGGCGAGTGGACCGGGGACGACGTGCCGGACTTCGAGAAGGACAAGCCGCCGGACTATCTTCCGCCCGAGGGCGCCGAGGCCGAGGACGCGCTGGCCGGGACCGACCCGTTCATCATGCAGGCCGACGGCAAGGGCTGGCTGTTCGCCCCGGCCGGACTGGCCGACGGGCCGCTGCCGGCGCACTACGAGCCGCACGAGTCGCCGGTGCGCAACACGCTGTACGGCCGGCAGTCCAACCCCGCGCGCAAGATTTACCACGGCCCCGTGACGCCCTACAACCCGCCGTTCTCGCCGCGCTTCCCCTACGTGCTCACGACCTACCGGCTCACCGAGCACCACACCGCCGGCGCCATGAGCCGGCCGCTGCCCTATCTGGCCGAGCTCCAGCCCGAGCTGTTCTGCGAGGTCTCCCCGCAGCTCGCCGCCGAGGTGGGGCTGGTCAACGGGGGCTGGGCGACGATCGTGACCTCGCGCACCGCGATCGAGGCCCGCGTCCTGGTGACCGAGCGCGTCCGGCCGCTGCGGATCGAGGGCCGGCCGGTCCACCAGGTCGGCCTGCCCTACCACTGGGGCTGGGGCAGCGGCGGCCTGGCCACCGGTGACGTCGCCAACGACCTGCTGCCCATAGTGCTCGACCCGAACGTCTACATCCAGGAGGGCAAGGCCATGACCTGTGACCTGCGGCCCGGTAGGCGCCCCCGGGGAGAGGCCCTGCTCGCCCTGATCGAGGAGTACCGCCATGACTGAGCGGATGGGGTTCTTCACCGACACGAGCGTCTGCATCGGCTGCAAGGCGTGCGAGGTCGCCTGCAAGGAGTGGAACGACGTCCCCGACGACGGCTTCGTCTTCCGGGCCACCTCCTACGACAACACCGGGAGCCTGGGGGCGAGCACCTGGCGCCACGTGGCCTTCATCGAGGAGCTGAGCCGGGTGCCGGCCGGCCCCGGGCAGAGCGGCGACGGCGGGTCCGAGGGGATCGAGGGCTGGCTGATGTCATCGGATGTGTGCAAGCACTGCACGCACGCCGCGTGCCTGGACGTCTGCCCGACCGGGGCGCTGTTCCGCACCGAGTTCGGCACGGTGGTGGTGCAGGCGGACGTCTGCAACGGCTGCGGCTACTGCGTGCCGGCCTGCCCCTACGGCGTGATCGACCGCAGGGAGCGCGACGGCCGGGCGTTCAAGTGCACGATGTGCTACGACCGCCAGCTCGGCGGGCTGGAGCCGGCCTGCGCCAAGGCCTGCCCGACCGATTCCATCCAGTTCGGGCCGCTGGAGGAGCTGCGGACCCGCGCCGAGGAGCGGGTGGAGCGGCTGCACGAGGAGGGCAGGCCGCAGGCCCGGCTGTACGGCGCGAGCCCCGGCGACGGGGTGGGCGGCGCCGGCGCGTTCTTCCTGCTGCTCGCCGACCCCGAGGTGTACGGCCTGCCCCCCGATCCGGTGGTCACCACCAGGGACCTGCCGACGATGTGGCGGTGGGCCGCGGGGGCGGCGCTCTCCCTCGTCGGCGCGGTCGCCGTGTCGTTCCTGGGGAGAGGTTGATGGGCGGGGTCGGCGCCCGCGGGCGCCGCCGGGGGTGGCGGCGGTGACGCGGGAGCGGGAGATGGTGCCGGAGGCGGAGTTCCGGTCCTACTACGGGCAGCCGGTGATCAAGCCCCCGGTCTGGCACGAACCCCACATGCCGGCATATCTCTACCTGGGCGGCCTGTCCGGGGCGTCGTCGGTGATGGGGGCGGCGGCCCGGCTCTCCGGGCACGGCCGGCTCGCGCGCACCGCCGGGGTCACCGCGGCGCTCGGAGCCACCGCCGGAGCGGCTTTCCTGGTCGCCGAGCTCGGCAGGCCGGAGCGGTTCCTCAACATGCTGCGTGTTTTCAAGCCCACCTCGCCGATGAGCATGGGCTCCTGGATCCTGGCCGTCCACAGCGGGCTGACGGCGCTCGCCGCCGCCTCCGAGGTCGCCGGCGCGCGGCCCGCCTCCCGGCCCGCCGTAGCCCGGCCCGCTATCCGGGTCACCGGCGCGCGGCCCGCCTCCCGGGTCACCTCCCGGCCCGGCGCGCGGCCCGTCTCCCGGGTCGCCGGTTACCTGCCCTCCGCGGTCGCCGCCGTACTGCCTCTCGCGGGCGGCGCCGCGAGCCTGATCGCCGGGGTGGCCACCGGGCCGCTGATGGCCACCTACACCGCGGTGCTCCTGGCCGACACCGCCGTGCCCGCCTGGCACGAGGCGCACCGGGAGCTGCCGTTCATGTTCGCCGGGAGCGCGCTGGCCAGCGCGGGAGCCGCGGGCATGCTGGCCACGCCCCGCGCGGAGGCGGGCCCGGCCCGTGCCGTGGCCGTGCTCGGCGCCGCCGTGGAGACGGCCGCCGGTGCGGTGCTGGAGCGCCGCCTCGGCCTGGCGGGCGAGCCGTACCACCAGGGGAAGGCGGGCCGCCGGATGCGGGCGGCCCGCGTCCTGACGGCGGGCGGCGGCCTGCTCGCCACGGTCGCCGGCCGCAGCCGCGCCCTCACCGCGCTGTCCGGTCTCGCCCTCACCACGGGCTCGCTGCTGGTCCGCTTCGGCGTCCTGGAGGCCGGCAGGGCGTCGGCCGCCGACCCGAAGTACACGGTGGTGCCCCAGCGCCGGCGCCTGGCGGCCGGGGAGCCGGCCTCGCTCCCGCCGCCGGCCCGGACATGGCCGTAGCGGCCCGGCAGGCCCGCCCCGCCCGCCTGTCCGGCCTGCTCCGGTCGCCCCGCCCGGCTGCCCTGTTCCACCCGGCCTGGCCGCCCGCCCGCAACGGTCCGGCGCGGGCGGGCCCGCCCGGAGGGCTCAGCGCAGCCGCAGGGCCGGGCCGTCGAAGGCGACGAGCTCGCCGATGACCGGGGCGCCGGGGATCTCGCCCGCCACCAGCAGGCCGCCGGAGGTCTGGGCGTCGGCCAGCAGCAGCAGGTCCTCCTCGCCGGTGCGGCCGGGATCGAGGTGGGACTCCACCCAGGCCAGATTGCGCCGGGTGCCGCCGCTGACATAGCCGTCCCGCACCGCCTCGCGGGCCCCCTCCAGGTACGGCACGGCCGCCACGTCGACCACCGCCGTGACGCCGCCCGCCCTGGCCAGCTTGTACAGGTGGCCGAGCAGGCCGAATCCGGTCACGTCCGTGGCGCACCCGGCGCCGGCGGCGAGCGCCGCCCGGGAGGCGTCCCGGTTCAGCGTGGTCATCGCGGCGACCGCCTGCGGGAAGACCTCGCCGGTCGCCTTGTGCCGGGTGTTGAGCACGCCGACGCCGAGCGGCTTGGTGAGGGAGATCGGCAGCCCCGGCCGCCCCGCGTCGATGCGCAGCAGCCGGCCGGGATCGGCCAGGCCGGTGACGGCCATGCCGTACTTCGGCTCCGGGTCGTCGACGCTGTGGCCCCCCGCGACATGACACCCCGCGGCCCCGGCCACGTCCAGGCCGCCGCGCAGCACCTCCTTCGCCAGATCCATCGGCAGCCTCTCGCGTGGCCAGCCGAGCAGGTTGACCGCCACCAGCGGCTCCCCGCCCACCGCGTAGACGTCCGACAGGGCGTTGGCCGCCGCGATCCGCCCCCAGTCGTAGGGGTCGTCCACCACGGGCGTGAAGAAGTCGGCCGTGGCCACGATCGCCCGGCCCCCCTCGATGCGGACCACGGCGGCGTCGTCCCCGTCGTCGAGCCCGATGACCAGCTCTCCGGCGGGGGAGGGGAGGTCCCGGCCGTCCGGCCGTGGGCCGTCGAGCAGGCCCGCGACGACCTCCTCCAGCTCGCCGGGTGGGATCTTGCAGGCGCAGCCGCCCCCGTGGGCGTACCGCGTCAGCCGGACCGCCTCCCGCGCCGGTCCCCGTGAGGATGGGGGAGCGGGGACCCCCCGCTCCGCTGCTCTCGCCATGCGGCACTCCCTGGTAGGCCTGCGACGGTCCACGTGGGGAGCGCGGCGCGCCGTCCCCACACGTGCTGCCTGGGGCTTTACCCACCTGCTGTTAGGTTCTCCCCTGGAGGCGTGTGGGTGCCTGGTGGCCCCCGCGGTCTTCAAAACCGACGAGGCCGAGGTTCTCGGCCTGGCGGGTTCGATTCCCGTCCGCCTCCGCCACCCTGAATTGCCGGACAGGTCTCAGCGCTCCGGCGCGGAGTCCGAGATCGTCAGGCCAGGGAGAGCAGGCCCGGGATGTCGGCCACACCGGGCAGCAGGTGGGTGTGGCGGGCCGCGCCGAGCGCGGTGGCGTCCAGGCCGCCGGTGAGCACCCCGACCACGATGCCCGCGCCCGCGTTGGAGCCGGCTTCGAGGTCACGGACCGTGTCGCCCGCCGTGAGCACCCGGCTGACGTCACGGACGCCGGTCGCCTCCATCGCCCGGAAGATCATGTACGGTGCCGGGCGCCCGGCGGCGACGTCGTCCACGCACACGACCGCGTCGAGGACCCCGTCCCCCCAGCCGATCCGTGCCAGCAGCGCGTCGGTCACGCCCCGGTCGAAGCCGGTGGTGAGGGCCACCTTGACACCGGCGGCGCGCAACGTGGCGAGGGCCTCGGGGACACCGGGCAGGGGCGCCGGCGGCCGGTCGGCGTACGCGGCGTCCAGGCGGTCGCGGAAGTCGGCGAAGACGGCGTCGACGGTGCTCCTTCCAGGAGCGCCGCCCGGCTCTCCGGTGAGCAGCGCGGTGATGGCTTCGCGCTTGTCGGCGCCCATCCACCGCCGGATGTCGGCGGGGGTCGGACGGCCGCCCGCGGCGCGCACGGCCTCCTCAAGAGCGATGTAGACGGCGCCGTGCTCCTCGACGGTGGTGCCGGCGATGTCCAGAACTGCCAGTTCGATCATGACGTGTGTCCTCAGGGGTGTCGGGTGGGGCTGCTCAGCCGGCCGATGCCGGTGTGGGCGGGTCGTCGCGCTGCGGGTGGGGCGGCTCGTGCCGGTTCGAGCTGCGCAGCAGTGCCGGGTGGGCCTGCTGGGAGTTCTCGATGGTGAAGGAGACGATGTCGGGCCGGTAGCGGTCGTCGGAGTACTCGACGGGCTCGCCGGTGGCGGAGGAGGTACGGCGGCGCTCGCGCAGCAGGGGCGCCCCGGGGGAGATCTTCAGGAGCGCGGCGTCGGTGTCGTCGGCGGTGATCGCGTCGATGACGTGGCGGGCCACGCTGAGGTCCACGCCATGGCTGCTCAGATAGGCGAAGACCGACCCGGAGTCGCAGTCGTGGTCGAAGAGCAGCCGGCCGACGGGCCAGACGAACGTGGTGCGTTCGATCATCGTGGGCAGCCCGTCCAGCAGTCGCAGCCGCAGGAGCTGGACGACCGGTTCCCCCTCCTCCAGCCCCAGTGCGTCGGCGGCCTCCGGCGACGCCGGCCGCCGGGCGATCTCCAGGGTGCGCTGGCCCGGCGTCCGACCCATCCCTTCGGCCCACCGGGAGAACGACAGGAACGTCTCGAAGGGCTGGGATATCGCCTGACTGCGCACCACCGGAGGCTTGCCCCGACCGCCGTCGACCAGCCCTTCGGCGCGCAGCGCGGCAAGTGCCTGGCGGACCGGTCCGCGGGAGGCCCCCCACCCCTCGCACAACTGCGACTCGGAGGGCACAGCCGCGCCCACCGGTAGCTCACCGGAGACGATACGGCGGCGCAGATCGGATGCGATGCGCTCGTGCAGGGGTCCGTCCATGCGACTTGACAATACAGGAGCGCGAGTGAGGGCCGGAAGCGTCAGTGTCGAGAAAAGCGCTTGGAGCTGCTGAAATGAAGTCCAGGCGAACAGCGGGTGACGTGTCGTTCGCCGCTCTTGACGGCGGGCTGCGATGCTGAGCATCTTACTTGTCATGACAAGTTATCTGCTGCGGAACCAGCCACTCGACTCCGCCGACCTCGTCATCGTCGGCGCGGGCATCGTGGGCCTCGCGCACGCCGTGGACGCGGTACGCCGCGGCTTGTCCGTCACCGTTGTCGAACGCGACGAGCGGGCCACCGGCGCCTCGGTGCGCAACTTCGGGCACGGCTGTTTCACGGTCCAGGACGGCGACGCCCTCCGGTACGCGACGACCGCCCGGACCACCTGGCTGCGCCTGGCCAGGGAGGCCGGGTTCTGGCTCCGCGACGGTGGCACCGTCGTCGTCGCGCGGGCCGAGGACGAGTACACGGTCCTGGAGGAGTTCCACGCCGCCCGCGGCGACCAGGTGGTGCTGCTCGACCCGGCCGAGGTGGCCGACAGGGTGCCCGCCGGTCCGGGCGTGACCGGTGGCGCCTGGCTGCCGATGGACGTGCGCGTCGACCCGCGGGAGGCCGCGCACGCGATCGCCGGCTGGCTGGCCGCCCAGGGTGTTCGGTTCCACTGGGGCACCACGGTGCACACCGTCGAGCCGGACTTGGTGGGCACCAGCCGGGGGCGGATCCGGGCCGGGCGGGTGGTGGTGGCGGTGGGACACGATGTGGACCGCCACTTCCCGGAGCTGGCGGAACAGGCCGCGGTGCGCCGCTGCGCCCTGCACATGCTGCGCGTTCACGACCCGCACGGCCGAGCGGTGGACCCCGCGGTGCTCAGCGGTTTCTCGCTCCTGCGCTACGACGGCTTCGCCGCCTGCCCCACCCTGCCGGCGCTCCGCGCGCGGCTGGAGGCGGACCACCCGGCCCTGCTCGCCGCCGGGCTGAACCTGATGTTCACCCAGCGCCCGGACGGCGATCTCGTCATCGGCGACACCCACGCCTACGCCACCACCCTCGAACCGTTCAACGCCGACGAACTCGACCGGCACGTCCTGGCCGAGACGGGACGCCTGCTCGGCGTCGACCGCCTCACGGTGCGCGAGCGCTGGCGCGGCGTGTACGCCTCGGCCGCGCGGCCGTTCCTGGTCGCCACGCCCATGTCCGGCGTCCGGGTGGTCTCCGTCACCTCCGGCATCGGGATGACCACCGCGCTCGGTCTGGCCCCGGAGGTCCTCGACGACCTGCTGGGCTGACCCCGGCCCGCGACCGCGGCCCCCGCTCGCCATCCCTGCCCCTGCTCCCGCCCCCCTGCCCCTGTTCCCGCCCCCGGCTGTTCCCGCCCCCGGCCCGTCAACCGCGGCCCGCCGGACGTGCGCGGGACCGATCGCACCGTCTCCGCCGGTGAACGACCGGCCCCCTAGGAAGAGAGAACCCCATGCGTACACGACGTCTCCTGGCCGCCGTGGCGGCGGCCTCGGCCCTGCTTCCCCTCCTCTCCGGCTGTGGCGGCACCGGAGCGTCCGGCGCCGCCGGAGCGTCCGGCGCCGCCGGTGTGACCTGCCCCGGCGGCAGGGTCCGTTTCGGCATCGAGCCCTATGAGGACCCGGCCAAGCTCAAGCCCGCCTACGAGGTCCTCGCCGCCGCGTTGCAGCGCAAGCTCGGCTGCCCGGTGGAGTTGAAGGTCGTCGAGGACTACTCGGCCGAGGTGCTGGCGATGCGCAACGGCCAGCTGGAGCTGGCCCAGTTCGGGCCGCTCGGCTACGTGTTCGCCAGCCGGATGGCCGACGCGCGGGCCGTCGCCTCGTTCGCCGACGCGAAGGGCGCTCTGACCACCTACACCGGCGGCATCTGGGTGCCGGCGGAGTCGCCGATCACCTCGGTCAAGGACCTCGCCGGCAAGTCCCTCGCCCTGTCCAGCCCCGGCTCGACCTCCGGCGACGCCCTGCCCCGGTATGCGCTCAAGTCCGCGGGCCTCGCCGAGTCCAGCGTGCGGATCAATTACGCGGGCGGGCACCCCGAGGCGCTGCTCGCCCTGGTCAACGGCAAGGCGGACGCGGCTGAGATCAACAGTCAGCAGCTCGCGACCGCGCAGGCCGCCGGCACCTTCGACCCGTCGAAGTACCGCCGGATCTGGAGCTCCGAGCCGGTCCCGAACGACCCGATCACCGTGCACGGCAAGCTCGACCAGCGGTTCCGCGAGGCGGTCGCCAAGGCGCTGCTCGAACTGGACGCCGCCGACGTCGCCAAGGTCGGCGCCTTCCTCGACGTCGATCCGCCCGGTCCGTTGGTCGCCGTGACCACGGAGACCTACAAGCCGCTGTTCGATCTCGCCGCCACGCTCAACCTGACCGAGAAGGACGCCTGACGATGATGCCCACCGAGGAGGCCCAGCAGGTGCCGCCGCCTGCCGGCCGGACGGCACCGGGCGGGAGTGGTCCTCCCGCGCTCCCCTCCAGGAGCGGGGTCGCCGACCTTCCCGCCGCCCCCTCCGCCTCCCCCGTGGAGGGGGCGGCGGACCCGGGCGTCGCGCTCGCGGTCCGGGGACTGCGCAAGTCCTTCTCCGGCAGGACGGTGCTGGACGCGCTGGATCTGCGGCTCCGGTCCGGGGAGTTCCTGGCACTGCTCGGCGCCAACGGCTGCGGCAAGTCCACCGCGCTGCGCTGCGTCGTCGGGCTGGAGACGCCCGACGGCGGCACGATCCACATCCACGGCCGCGAGGTCGGCGCGGCGCGGGACGCCGAGTCGGTACGGCTGCGCCGGCGGACGGCCATGGTCTTCCAGCAGGTTCATCTCGTCCGCCGCCGCAGCGTGCTCGACAACGTCTGCGCCGGGGCGCTCGGACGGCTGCCGCTGCGGCACTCGCTCACGCCGCTGCTGTTCCCCCGCGAGCTCCGGGAGGAGGCCATGGCCTGTCTGGACCGGGTCGGCCTGGCCGACCGCGCGGCCGAACCCGCCGGGCGCCTGTCCGGCGGGCAGCAGCAACGGGTCGCGATCGCCCGCGCCCTGTGCCAGCGGGCGAGCATCGTCCTGGCGGACGAGCCGGTGTCCGCCCTCGATCCGGCGGCCGCCGAACAGGTGGTCAGCCTGCTGGCCGAACTCGCCCGTGACCAGGGCCTCGCCGTCGCCGCCGTGCTTCACCAGCCCCTCCTCGCCCGCCGGCACGCCGACCGCGTCGTCGGTCTGCTGGGCGGGCGGGTCGCCGTCGACGCCCCCGCCGGGGCCCTCACCGAAGCGGATCTGGAGGCCCTCTACGCCCCCGACCGCCGTACCGCCGAGCAGGAGTACCGCTGAGCATGGACGTCCTCACACCGAGTAGACCGCTCGTCCCGCCACGGCGACGCCGGCCCTCGCCGACGACCGGCGTCGTCATCACGGTCCTGGTGGCCGCGCACGTCCTCGCCTGGCAGGGCACCGAGTTCTCCCCGGCGGCGCTCGTGGAGGGCTGGCGGGGAATGGCCGACTTCCTCGGCCAGGCCCTGCCGCCGGACCTGTCGTGGTCGCGGGTGCTCTCTCCCGGCATCCACGCCGCGCTCGTCACGCTCTACATCGGGCTGCTCGGCACCACGCTGTCCGTGCCCTTCGCACTCGGGCTCGCGCTTCTCTCGGCGCGGACGACGACGCCGAACCGGTGGGCCTACCAGGTCGGACGGTCGGTCCTGTCGTTCCTGCGGGCGGTGCCCGACGTCGTCTTCGCGCTGGTGTTCGTCACCGCCGTGGGGCTGGGCCCGTTCGCCGGCGTGCTCGCGCTGATCTTCCACAACACGGGGGTGATGGGCAAGCTGTGGGCGGAGGCGATGGAGGAGATCGACCTCGGTCCGCGCGACGCCCTGCGCACCAACGGCGCCTCCGGGCTCCAGGTGGCCCTGCACGCCGTGCTCCCGGCGGTGGTGCCGCAGTTCGTGGGCCTGCTGCTCTACCGGTTCGACGTCAACGTGCGCTCGTCCCTGGTGCTCGGCCTCGTCGGCGCCGGCGGCATCGGTTTCCTCGTCAACCAGTCGATCAAGCTCTTCCGGTTCGACGAGATGGCCACCCACCTCATGGTGGTGATGGTGCTCGTCGTCGCGGTCGACCAGCTCTCGGCCCATGTGCGCCGCCGGATCGGCGCCCGGTAGAGACCTGTTCGGGATCCGGACCTTCAGAGCGTGACGCGTCCGGAGACCGGTCGCCAGATCATTCGTGGCTGTATTCCTTCGACGACCGGTGCCCGATGAGTCCGTGGGAGCTGTTCCAGTGCGTGGTCCCGCCGGCGCCGACGCGGTTGCAGGGCGTCGACGAGTCGATGGTCGGACGATCTCGGCAGCGATCGTCGGGTGCCACACCGGCGACCTCGCGTGATCAACTGTCGTCCGTTCGATGCCGTGGTGCCTGCCTGCGTCACCGAACGTAGCCCTCGACGAGGGAGATGACGGCTGCGGGCCGGCCGGCCATCAAGCGTCTCTCACGGCGGTGGCAGCTCTCCCGAGCCTCGGACGACGAGCTCCACCGGGACGGTCACCCGCTGCGGGGGGCGGCCCGGATCCCGCACCCGGGCGAGCAGCAGCTCCACCGCCATGCTGCCGAGGCGGGTGATGTCGTAGCGCACCACGGTGACTCCGGGCGTGAACACCCCCGCCATCTCGAAGTCGTCGAATCCGACGAAGGCCGGGAGCGGCCCCGGGTAGTTGCGCAGGGCCTGTATGAGCCCGATCGCGGCCCTGTTGTTGGTCATGAAGAACGCGGTCGGCGGGTCGGGCAGCGCGAGCAGCCGCAGCACCTCCTGCTCCACCTGCCAGGGGTCGAACACGCCGGTCAGGCACAGCGCCGGATCAACGGCGACTCCGGCGGCGCGCAGTGCCGTACGGTGTCCCTCGGCCCGGGCGCGCACCGAGCTCAACGGGTCGTTGTCCGAGATGAGGGCGATCCGCCGGTGACCGTAGGCGAGCAGATGCCGGGTGGCGAGCAGGCCACCCGCCTCGGCGTCGAGCAGCACCGCGTCCGTGTCGGGCAGTCCCTCGGGCACGCGGTCGACGAACACCGCGGTGAGCCCGCTCGCGAGATATTCGGCCAGCCAGGTGTGATCCCCGGCGGTGGGGACGATGACCATGGCGTCGACGCCCCTGCCGTACATCGTGTTGATGAGCATGATCTCTCGGTCGGCCCGCTCTTCGTAACTGCCGAACACCACCAGGGCCTCGTGGGCCGAGGCGGCCGTCTCGATGGCCTTGGCCAGGCGTGAGTAGAACTCGTTGGAGATGTTCTCGATCACCAGGCCCAGGGTGAGGACCGAATCGCCGCGTGCCAGCCGGCTGGCGGCCTCGTTGCGCCGGAAGCCCAGCGCGGTGATCGCGTCCTGGACGCGTCGCACCAGGTCCTGCCGTACGTGAGGTTCCTGATTCACCACCCGGGAGACCGTCTTGAGGCTGACCCCCGCGTGCTGGGCGACGTCAGCCATGGTGGTTCTTCGGCGGCTCATCTCCGTCCTCTCCTGAATCGCCCGAGCGGGCTCCCCGGATCATGTTGTACCTTGCGCAGTCATGAACGGACACATCAACGACGACTGGATCTGCGGCCGGTACGGCGAGGACGAGCCCTGGATGCTGGGCGCGGTGAACCCGCCGGTCTTCGAGAACTCCCTGTTCACCTTTCCCACGGTGCAGGCGCTGTCGGAGAGCCTGGCGGACGAGGACGAGAAGTACGTCTACTCGCGCGGCACGAACCCCACCGTGGACCTGCTCCAGCGCAAACTCGCCGCGCTCGAACGGGGAGAGCGGGCCAAGTGTTTCGGGTCGGGGATGGGTGCCATCTCGGCGACGATCTCCTCGCTGGTCTCCGCGGGCGACCACGTGATCGTGGTGGGAGCGATCTACGGCCCGACCACCCAGTTCCTCCGCTACCTGGAGAAGTTCGGGGTGTCGCATACGACGGTGCACACCGATAATCCTGACGTACTTGACAGCGTTGTCAATCCGCAGACCAAAATGGTGTACCTGGAGTCGCCGTCGTACATGCGTTTCGGGATCATCGACCTCCGCGCCTTCACCGGGTGGGCGCGCGAGCGGGGTCTGACCACGGTGATGGACAACACCTGGGCGACGCCGATCTTCCAGAAACCGCTCACCATGGGCGTCGACCTGGTCGTGCACTCGCTGTCGAAATACATCGGCGGCCACAGTGACCTGATCGGTGGCGTCGTGGTGGGCTCCACGCGGCTGATCCGGCCGATCGCGCTGACCGAATACCAGTTGTACGGCGCCGCCCTGTCGGCGCACGAGGCGGCGAAGGCGATCAAGGGGCTCCGCACCCTGCCCGTCCGCATGCCGGCGCACCAGGAGCGTGGCCTGCGGGTGGCGGAGTTCCTCGCCGAGCACCCGGCGGTCCGCGCGGTCAACCATCCTGGACTGCCGGGTCATCCAGGGCACGAGCTCGCCCGTGCGCAGATGACCGGCTTCTCCGGTCTCTTCAGCATCGAACTGGACACCGAGGAGATCGCGGAGGTGACCCGTTTCGTGGACGCCCTGCGATGCTTCCGCGTCGGCGTCTCGTGGGGCGGATTCGAGAGCCTGGTCATCGCGCCCGCGCTCACCGTGCGGGAGTCCCTGCGGGCCACGATGGGCATTCCGCTGGGGCTGGTCCGGCTCTCGGTAGGGCTGGAGGACGCCGACACGCTGATCGCCGACCTCGCCGAGGCGCTGAAGGCATCTTGACGGATCGCGGACGGTTCCATGTAGCATCCCCGTCATTCAGCGCTGTGACAGCGCTGTCAACGGACCATCTCTGGGGAGACCATGAGAAGACTCCACAGGCTCGCCATCCCGCTGGTCGGTGTGCTGACCATGACACCGGTCGGCTGCGGTTCCGACAACGACGCCGGCACGGTCCGGCTGCGCATGATCGAGAGCCTCACCAGCCCGGACCGCACCAAGCTGATCAGACAACTGCTCTCCGACTTCGAGCGGCAGAACCCGGGGATCAAGGTCGAGCTGGTCTCGCCGCCCCTGGAGAACGCCGACCGGAAGATCACCCAGGTGCTGCAGACCAAGAAGGACCTCGACGTGCTGGAGGTCCGCGACCACACCGCCAAGTCGTTCTCCAACAACGGCTGGCTGGCCGAGATCC
The DNA here is from genome assembly GCF_053588315.1 of Streptosporangium sp. NPDC003464. Classification (NCBI taxonomy): domain Bacteria; kingdom Bacillati; phylum Actinomycetota; class Actinomycetes; order Streptosporangiales; family Streptosporangiaceae; genus Streptosporangium; species Streptosporangium sp. NPDC003464. The sequence goes on from NZ_JBSFPS010000055.1 coordinate 20,222, forward strand.
CGGTGCAGAGCTGGCCCGGCTGGAGCGGGCTGACCGAACTCGCCAGGAAGAAGGCGGTCGAGGTGGGCGGCAAGCCGTACCTCATCCCCTACGGCTTCTACGAGAAGGTGCTCTTCTACCGGTCGGACTGGCTGCGCGAGGCCGGCGTCGCGCAGCCGCCCACCACGTGGCAGGAGGTCTACGACACCGCCAAGAAGTTGACCGACAAGGGCAGGCGGCGCTACGGCTACTCCTTCCGAGGCGGCAAGGGCGGCTTCGACTACGCCGTCCTGATCGTCAGCGCGTTCAACGGCGACAAGGTGGACCCGGGCAGGTCGTTCTTTCTGAAGGACGGCAGGACGATCTGGTCCACGCCGGAGGCCGCGCAGGCCATGAACCTGTTCCTGAGCCTGTTCAAGGAGGCCTCCCCCGCCGACTCGGTCTCATGGAGCTTCCCGGAGATGGTGCAGGGCTTCACCGCCAACGTCACCGGCATGCTCATCCAGGACCCCGAAGTGATCAAGACGGTCGAGGAGAGCGGCATCGCGAAGGACGGGTGGAGCACCGTCCCGATCCCCAAGGGACCTGGCGGGTACGCGCTGCAGCCCGTCGGATACGCCGGCTGGGGCGTGACGTCCTTCAGCACGCACAAGGCCGAGGCGGTCAAACTCGTCGAGTTCCTCAGCGCGGACGCGCAGAGCACGGAGTTCGCCAAGGGCAACTCGCTCATCCCGATCGCCACGGCCGCCCAGCAGGACCCCCAGTTCTCGGGGGGAGCCTGGAAGGCGTACCTGGACGCCCAGCAGGACGACAAGCAGGTGATCACAGTTCGGCCGGTCGACTACCCGGGGTGGAGCGAGTGGCAGCAGGCCGCCGACAAGGACATCCAGTCCCTGCTGACCGGTGACAGGACGGTCGCGGACGTACTGAGCGCCTGGGACGCGTTCTGGATCGATCAGGCGAAGAAGAAAACGTCGTGACAGCGGTCAGGGAGATCGGCTCGCGCGGGCGGTCCGCCGCCCGCGCGGCCCGGCCGGCCTTCGACGGGCGGCGAGCCCGGTTCATCGCGCTCTGTCTGCTGCCCGGGGTCGTGTTCGTCGCCGTGTTCACGTACTACCCCATGATCCGGGGCGGTGTGATCGCGTTCCAGCGCTACAACCTGTTCGACCTGACGGCCACGCCGTTCGCCGGGCTGGAGAACTTCCGCGCGGTCCTCGCCGACGACCGGTTCTGGACCGCGCTCGGCAACACCGGGATCTGGGTGTTCGCGTCCCTGACCTTCCAGTTCGTGCTCGGCTTCGGCCTGGCCCTGCTGCTGCGGCGGCACTTCCGCGGTCGCGGGCTCTACCAGGCGTGGGTGTTCTTCCCCTGGGCCATGTCGGGCTTCCTCATCGGGTTGCTGTGGCGCTGGATGTTCAACGGCGAGTTCGGCGTCGTCAACGACCTGCTGATCAAGGCCGGCCTGGTCGACGAGCCGATCGGCTTCCTCTCCTCGCCGGGGTGGGCGATGACCTCGATCATCGTCGCCAACGTCTGGTACGGCGTGACGTTCTTCGCCATCATGATCATCGCGGCCCTTCAGTCCGTGCCACGGGAACTGTACGAGGCGGCGGACGTCGACGGAGCCTCCCGGGTCAAGCAGTTCGTGCACGTGACGCTGCCGGCGATCCGGACCACCCTGGTGCTCATCGTGCTGCTGCGGATCATCTGGATCCTCAACTTCCCCGATCTCATCTACTCGATGACCGGCGGTGGCCCGGCCGGGAGCACGCACATCGCCACGACCTACCTCATCGAGCAGGTGCAGAACGGCGACTACGGGAAGGCGGGCGCGGTCGGCGTCTTCGTGCTCGGGCTGCTGCTGTCGTTCAGCGTTTTCTATCTCAACGCCACCCGATTCGAGAAGGCGAGGGACTGACCCGTGCACCGCCCGACCTCGCTGATCGCCCGGACCGCAAAGGCCGTCGTCCTCGGTATCTGGTTACTGATCACTGTCTTCCCGCTCTACTGGATCCTGGTCACCTCGCTGAAACCCACCTCGGAGATCTTCGCGGTGCCGTTGCGCTACCTGCCCGGCAGCCCCACGCTGGACCACTACCGCGAGCTGTTCTCCTTCTCCTCGTTCGGCACGTATCTCGTCAACAGCCTGATCGTCTCGCTGGTGTCGGGCGTCGTGGTCACCGTGATCGGCGTGCTGGGCGGCTACGCGCTGGCCCGTTTCCACTTCCCCGGGCGTGGCGCACTCATGCTCGCCTATCTGGTCACCCAGATGATCCCGCTGTTCATCGCGCTGGGCCCGCTGTATCTGATGATGTCCGGCCTCGAACTGCTCAACCGGCTCAGCGGGCTGATGCTGGTCTACGTCGCCATGCTTGTGCCGTTCTCGACGATCATCATGCGCGGCTTCTACGAACGCATTCCGACCGCGCTCGAAGAGGCCGCCATGGTCGACGGATGCTCGCGGCTGACGGCGATGGTGCGCGTGGTCGTGCCCGTCATGCTGCCCGGCATCGCCGCCACGTTCATCTTCGGCTCCGTGCAGTGCTGGAACGAACTCTTCCTCGCCATCGCCTTCATCGACAGCGAGGAGACCAAGACCATCCCGGTCGCGATGAACTCGTTCATCACGCAGTACGACATCGACTGGGGCCCGATGGCGGCGGCCACGGTGGTTTCGATCATCCCCACGCTGGTGCTTTTCTCGTTCGCCCGCCGCTACATCGTGGAGGGTCTCACATCCGGCGCGGTCAAGGGCTGAATGATCACCTGCCGGGGGCGCTCCACGCGCGGGTGGCCGCCGTTCAGCCGGACCGGATGTGTCTGACTCCGGTCCACGCCCGGCGCAGGCGTCCCCGCAACGCCCCGTCCGTGTCCGGGGCGAGCCTCGACCCGACCGAGGCGGCGATGTGGTCGACGGTGCGGAGGCGCCGCATCACCGCGGTGAAGTGCCGTCGCGGGTCCGGGATCGGGCCCGTTCCCCCGGCGGCAGGTGAGATTCGACCAGGGCCCGCTCGTCATCGGTGAGGTCACCACGCGTCATGTCCGGTGCTCTATCAGGCTCAGACGGCGCCACGCAGGAGAATCCGCGACTTGATGATCTGAACCCCGGCCAGGCCCTGGATCACCACATAATCGGTGTGTGACTGTACATCACGTTAACTGTGGAACCATGCGTCCGCTCGGTGGGCCGGAGATGGTCTGCCACTGCCTGATCGTGCAGACCGGCGACGGTCTCACCCTGGTCGACACCGGGATCGGCGTCGGCGCCTTCCTCGGGTTCACGATGACGACCGGTGCGGTGCTGGATGTGTCAGAGACCATGCCCGCCCGGCTGCGCGCTCTCGGCTACGACCTCGGTGACGTACGCGACATCGTCCTCACCCACCTGGACGTCGACCACGCGGGCGCGCTGCGGCACTTCCCGCGGGCGCGGGTGCACCTGCACGCCGCCGAGCTGGAGGCGGCGCTGCGCCCGCCGACGGCGGGTGAGCGGAGCCGTTACCGGCCCGTCCAGTGGGAGCACGGCCCGTCCTGGGTGACGTACGGCGAGGCGGGCGAGCCGTGGCTCGGTTTGGAGGCCCGCCCGCTGGACGGGGTCGACGGCGTGGCGCTGGTGCCGCTGGCGGGGCACAGCCGGGGCCATTCCGGAGTGGCGGTCCGTGACGGCGACGGCTGGCTGTTGCACGCCGGTGACGCCTACTACGTGCGGGGAGAGCTGGCCGACCCGCCGCGATGCCCCCCGCACCTGCGGCTGGCGCAGTGGTCGGTCGCCACCGACCACCGCTCGCGACTGGCCAACGTGCGGCGGCTGAGCGAGCTGCCGCCCGGCGTCCGCGTCTTCAGCGCCCACGACGCCCAGGAACTGGCGGCCTTCGCCTGACCCGTCCGACCCGGTAGTGGCCCTCGCGCCGTCAGGCCGCCCATCCGCTGAAAGGTATTACACGGTGTTACTTCCATTGTGCGGTCAATATCTGAACGCCAATCCATGATTTCAAGATCGCCGTCGGGCATGTGAATGGCGCACAAAGCTGAGCATCTCTGCTTTGACCCGCGCAGTCGCATGCGGTCAATCACCGCCAACGGCAGTCGATCGGCCCGGAAGCGGTCTTCAAAACCGACGAGGCCGAGGCCCTCGGCCTGGCGGGTCCGGTTCCCGTCCGCCTCCGCCACCTGGGAAACGCGCGACAACCGAGAGAATGCCCCGCCGATCCAGCCTTAATGATTTTCCTGAGACCCGATGGGAACAAAGTGGGAACAGCGCGTCATGAACGTTCCTGCGTGGACTCCCGCCGCTCCGGAATGAGTGCCACCACCTTCTCCGCCGCGCCGTCCTGCACGGCCTGGCGAACGAGCTGACAGAGGTCCCGGACGCTGCGGACAACTCCGTTCGAGGCCCACCTGTACAGCAGAACGCCCGCTCTCTTCCGGGAGGGTGGGCGTTCTGCTGTCTGGAGTCAGGCCGGCAGGTCCCAGCACGGGCCGCCCGGCTCACCCAGCCACACGTGTTGGCCGTCCCCGATGACCGTGAGGCCGAATGCCGACTGGTGCGGGGAGCCGGCGTCCTGCCAGAGCAGGATGGCGTCCTCGACGGCGTCCCACAGCCGTAGGGGGCCGTGCTGGTGCACCGTCCACCCCCCCGCCGGGGTTCGGCCGGGTGTCGGCGCGGGAGCCGGTGGCGACGTCCAGCAGGATCGTCGTGTCGCCGGCGGATGCCCGCTGGGCGGCCGGTGCGGCGAGCTGGGCGACGAACAGGGCGGCCTCGTCGTCCAGGATCGCCGGGTCGACGCGCGTCTCGCGGGCGTCTCCGACGCCGGTCCTGACCGGCGGCCGGGGCGGCGGCATGTGGGAGCGGGCCCGCATGAAGTACAGGTCATCCGGCAGGAACCGTCCGCTCGCCTCGCCGTCGCCGGTGAGGGTGAGGTGCGCGAACGCTACCCCGCCCATCCACCCCCACGTGGGGGTGGTGATGGTGCCGCCGATGCGGATCTGGTCCATCCACGCCGGCGGGATGGTCCGCACTGAGCAGGTGCCGATCAGCCGGTCGTACGGGGCGCCGTCCGGGTGGCCGTGCAGGCCGTCCCCGACTACGAGGGTCGGGGCGTACCCGGCCGCGGCGATGGCCTTGCGAGCTCGCTCGGCCACGGCGTCGTCGTATTCGATCGACGTCACCGCCTTGTCGCCGAGCCGGTGGCACATCAGCGCGGTGGAGTAGCCGGTGCCGGTGCCGATCTCCAGCACCCGGTCGTCCTCGCCGATCTGAGCGGCTTCCAGCATCCGCACGACCAGGCTCGGAGTGGTGGACGAGGAGCTGGGTGAGCCCGTCGTCGCGCCGGCCGCCTGTTCGGCGAGGACGCCGTCGACCTGGGTCACCCAGGTTCCGTCGGTGTAGACCAGGCGCAGCCAGTCGTCCTCGTCCATGTCCGTGCGGCGAGCGGCTGCCCACAGGTCGCCGCGGGCCGCGTCGCCCAGGAGGACGGCGTCGCCGACGAACAGTTCCCGCGGCACCTCCTCCAACGCCGTGCGCCAGCCTGCGGATCCCACAGTGTCCGCCAGTGCGCGGCGGAGCTTCTCGGCGGTGTCGCTCACGACCACCATCCCTCCAAGATCAGCTCGGCGACGGCGTGCGCCATCGCGTCCGCATCAGGTAACCAGCCCCACTGGCCGTTGGGATTGCATTCGACGAAGGTCCAGCCGCCGGCGGTGTCGAGGGCGAAGTCGAAACAGCCGAACACCAGGCCGAAGGCGGCGAGGTAGGCATGCAATGCACCCTTGATCGACTCGGGCACGTCGATGGGCTCATGGGCGAGCTGCTCCCAGTCGCCGCTACGCCAGTCCAGGTCGCCGTCGGGGGAGGTGATCCGGTGGGCGAACACCTTCCGCCCGATGACAGTCACCCGGACGTCCGCGGTCTTGGGTACCTCCTGCTGGAACAGGTGGGCAGTCACCGCCACCGAATCATCCAGCTCGGCTGAGGTGACCTGCTGCGTCCAGATCGCCGACCGGCGGCCATCCGCTCCGGCCGGCACCCCGCGGAAGGACTTGTAGATGATCGGGCCGTGCTCGGCGAACGCGCGGGCCTGCTCGACGTCGTTGGTGATCAGAGTGCGGGGGATGGTCAGCCCGAGCTGGGCGGCCATCTGGAGCTGGGCGGGCTTGTAGTCGGCGCGGCTGATCGCCTCGGGGTGGTTGACGTACACCGCGCCACGCAGGCTGCGCAGGATGCCGCCGAGCCCATGCTGAGCCTCGACGGAGGCGAACTGCTGCTCCACGGCGGGCAGGTGGGCGAACCGCGCGGAGTACGAGGTGGGGCGGCGGTAGTACACCGCCCCGACCTCCTCCAGCGCGATGTCACGGCTCGAAGTGCGGAGCCGGCCAGCCCACTCCTCACGGTCATCGCCGATGGAGGCGCTGAACACCAACCCGGCGCCGATGTCGGCGGGGTCGACCCGGACGACCCGCACCTGACGGTCGTTCAAGACCTCGATCACCAGGTTGGCGGTGACGTCCTCCGCCGAGGTGATGACCAGCACAGTCTGAGGGGAGGGCTGCATGAGCTTCTACCCGTCGGTGTTGGAGTCGTCGGCGACGTTCGAGCTGCCGCTTGAGCCGTCGGAGCCGCCGCCCTTGGACGTGGTGACGGTCGTCTTGGCCATGTCCACGATCAGGCCGGCCTGGTTACGGAAGGCGGTGAGCTGGGTCACCGGGTCGAGGTCGACGGTGTCGTACAGCGCCTCGCCCTCCGGGAGAGGCGCGGTCGTCCGGCTTAGTCCCCAGGGGATCTGGGCGAGGGGCGGGTGTTCTGCGGTGATGGTCATCGCGGTCCCTTCTCTGGTGTGACGTGGCGCTTGCCTGTGCTCTCACGGTGGCCTTGGCTCTGGGGTGCTGTCATTGCCGGAGTGGAGCGCCCAGCATTGAGGGTCGGTGTCAATCACGCTCGGATGGGCTGCACGGTAAGTACTGATGCGGTTACGGTGCTTGTGCTGGCGTTCGCGAGCGCGGAGGTCCCCCCATGGGGCAGATCACCAGATCACGGCGTGCCCAGATCCAGCGTGAGGCGGCCATCATCCGCATGCGGGGGCAGCGGAACGGGGTCTCACTGGAGCGGATCGTCACCGTCATGCGCAGCACCCTGCCCGAACTGTCGCCGCTGGAGGCATGGCGGCTGGCCCTGGGCTGGTCCCGAGCCCAGGCCGTCGCCCAGGTCGCGGACCTGTACCTCGCTGATGGACTGAAGCCGCCGGCGTTGTCGGAGCCCATGCTGTGCCGGTGGGAGCACGGCCCTGACCGACCGGGCCCGGAGTACACCGAAATGATCGCCCGCGCCTACGGTGCCCGTGTCGATCAGCTCGGGGTGAGGCCGCGGTGCGTGTGCGGCGCGGACCTTGGCGGTTATGGTCAGCAGACGGCCCCGCTGATAGTCCCTGGAGTAGAGATGACCGCAGCAGGACTGCCCGCCGTTCGAGAGTCGCTCCGCCTGGCCCTGCTGGACGCCCCATACGGTGGGCCGGTCGTGGTCGAGCTCGCGGAGGCGGCCGTCGAGCACTACGCGCTCCACTACTCCCGCCACGTCCCGGCTCACCTGTTCGACGAGGTGCACGCGGCCCGCAGCCTGCTCGGCGAAGCCTTGGCCGCACCGGTCAACGCCACGATCGGCGCCGAGCTGCGGCGCGCGGCCGGCTGGTTGTCAGCGCTGCTGGGCAACCTGGCTTTCCACCTGGCCGACCACGCCGGTGCCCGCGCGCACCTGGCCGTCGCCGCATCGTTCGGTGAGCACGTCGGCGACGCACGGCTGACCGCGTGGGCCTACGGGGCGCAGAGCATGGTTGCCCGCGCCCGCGGAGACCTCCCCACCGCCCTGCGCCACGCTGAGGCCAGTGCCGCTCACGCTGTCGGACAGCTCGGCCACGCGCAGGCCCTGGGCTGGGCGCTACTACCAACCCTGGCGCGGCTCGGTCGAGCCGCCGATGCTGAGCAGGCCCTGACCGAGGCGACAATCGCACTGGATGCCGACCCCGCCGGCGGGGCGCCGGGCCGGTTCGGATTCGACGCCGCCGAGCTCGCGCTGCATGAGGCTGAGGCGTGGCTGGCGCTCGGCAACTCCGATCGGGCGCTGGTCCGGGCCAGCGCGTCCGCAGCGTCCTGCGTGACCTACACGCCAGGCTGGGCGGCGGCGACGTTGGTGGTGGCTCAGGCTGAGGTTGGGGTGCAGCCGGGCGATGCAGCCGCCCGGGCGTTGGACGTGCTGGAGTGGGTCCCGGCCGAGCGGCTGCGCTCTACCGCCCGGAGCCGGTTGGGCGTGCTCACTGTGGCTCTGGGCGGCGCGGATGCTGCGTCGGCGCGGGACCTGCGTGAGCGGGTGCGGGATCTGCCGCCGGTCGCCCGGTAGGGCCGGTGGTCTGGACTCCCCTCGCCGGAGGCGGGATCGGACATGACGAAGCCCCCGCCCGTGCTGGGATGCTGTTGGCAAATCCTGAGACAGGATAACCCTGTCCGTGATGACTTTGTTACATCTAGTCATCACGGGCGGAGTGATCGTCTTCCGGGAGGTTCGGTGTCGTTGCATCCATCTGAGCTGGTAGTCATCCCCGCTGAGACCGAGCGGGTAGCGCGGACGGTGTTCCCCACCAGCTGTCTGGTGATGCGGATACGCGACCTACTGGGGCCGATCTTCACCGATGCCGAGTTCGCCGACCTGTTCTCCTCTCGCGGCCAACCCGCACTGTCCCCGGGCCGACTGGCCCTGGTCTCGGTGTTGCAATTCGCCGAGAACCTGACCGATCGTCAAGCCGCACACGCAGTCCGCGCCCGGATCGACTGGAAATACGCATTAGGTCTGAGCATTGACGATCAAGGCTTTGACTTCTCGGCGCTGAGCGAGTTCCGCTCTCGGCTGGTCAACGGCCATATGGAGCAGCGGGTCCTCGATGCGGTACTGGAAGCGGCCCGGCAAGCGGATCTACTCAAAGCAGGTGGCCGCCAACGCACCGACTCCACTCACGTCCTGGCTGCTACCCGAAATCTCAACCGACTGGAATTTGTTGCTGAGACACTGCGCGCCGCGTTGAACCGGATCGCCGTCATCGAACCGGAATGGCTGCTGAGCGTGGCCGATCCCAGATGGTTCGATCACTATGGCAAGCGCCCGGAAGACACTCGGTTCCCAGCTCGATGGACGGCCCGGATCAAGCACGGCGATCAGGTCGGAATCGACGGGATGGTCTTGCTGCGCGCGATCACCGCTCCGCATGCACCGGCGACGCTGCGCTGGCTGCCGGCGGTCGAGGTGTTGCGCCAGGTGTGGATTCAGCAGTACTACACCGATGACCAGGGGACCCGCTGGCGAACGCCGGCCGAGACCCCGCCGGCCTCGGTCCGCCTGGTCGGCCCGTATGACACCCAAGCCCGCACGGGAACCAAGCGCGAGGTCTCCTGGGACGGCTACAAGGTCCACCTCACCGAGATCTGCGAGCCCGACGCCCCACATCTGATCATCAACGTGCTGACCACCACCGCCCCCGTCAGCGACATGAAGGTCGCCGATCAGATTCACGCCCGGTTGGACGAGCGCGGCATCGTTCCTGGTGAGCACTTGGTGGACGCCGGGTACATCGACGCCGGGCACATTCTCAATGCCGCGGCCGATCACGGCATCACCTTGATCGGGCCGTTACGCTCTGACACCAACGTGCAGAAGACCAGCGATCAGGGGTTCGACAACAGCCGTTTCACCATCGACTGGGACAATGAGCAGGTCATCTGCTCCAATGGTCAGAGCAGTGTGACGTGGCATCCCGCTAACAGCCACCGGGGGACTCCCGTCACCCGGGTCCGCTTCGCCCCTCGTCATTGCAACCCCTGCCCAGTCAAACAGCATTGCACCGACTCGGTTAACGGTCGCAGCCTCACCCTGCGACCCCGAGCTGAACATGAGATTCTGATCCGCAATCGCGCAGAGCAGCAGGAATCCGGTTGGCGACAGTGCTACCAGCAGCGCTGCGGTATCGAGGGCACCATGAGCCAAGCCGTCAACAGATACGAAGCACGTCGCTCACGCTACCGAGGAACCGCCAAGACGGCTTTGCAGCATCTCCTCACCGCCACCGCAATCAACTTGGCCCGTCTGGACGGTTGGATCACCGGCGCCCCGCTTGCTGCGACCCGCGCGAGTCCTTTTACGGCGATCCGCCTCGCTGTCCAATGACAGGAGGCGGATTCGCCAACAGCATCCCAGGTAGAGGAGGGGCCACCAGTCGTCGAGGCCGGACCTCGTGTACAACGACAGCGCGTGAGAGTGCACGCTACTGAAGGGCATCCGCCGGGAACCGTCCCGCCACAGGGCCGCGAGCATGGCCCGGCCGGCACCCAGGCCGTGGGACCGGGGGTCGACGAACAGGTCGCAGAGCATGGTGGTCTCCTCCGGACCGCTGCCGATCCGGCGGATCGCGCCGAATCCCGTCACCGCACCGCGATGCTCGGCGACCACCACCCGGCCGCAGGAGAGCAGGTGTCCCACATAGGCCGGGTCCGCGCCCGTCCACTCCTCATCCTGCCCGGCCGCGACCGCCACCGTCGCGATGGCCTCCAGGTCACCGATGGTCGCGTCCCTTACGCGCATGTCCGTCACGGCCCTACTGTGCTACGGGCCCCGGCGGCATATGGAGAGCGGGACCGCGGGTCAGGGAGACTGCGGGCCTCGGCGACGCGTGGAAAGGGGGACCGCGGGACAGAGGGAATGCGGGGGTCGGACGCTGGGGTTCAGGAGCCGGATGCCGGGGCGGGCCGGCCCAGGCTCCACACCCGCACCCTGCCGTCGAAGTCGGCGGCGAGGAGGACCTGCCGCCCTTCCAGTTCCGTCACCAGCATCGACGTGATCCCGTAGGTGGGGGTGCCGAACACTTTGCCGATCTGCTCGCGGGTGGCCAGGTCCCACACCCGTATCCCGTCGTAGCCGCCGGAGACGACGACCGGCCGCCCCTGCAGCTCCGTCACCACCACCGACTCGACGCCTTCGGTGTGGCCGGTGAACGGCCTGCCGAGCTGCTCACGCGTGGCCAGGTCCCACACCCGCACCGTGCTGTCGTCGCCACCGGAGGCGCCGGAGACGACGACCGGCCGCCCCTCGAACTCCGTCACCGTCACCGTCACGGTCGTGTCCCCGTCGGTCTGCGCGGTGAACGGCCTGCCGAGCTGCTCACGCGTGGCCAGATCCCACACCCGCGCCCCGTCGCCACCGGCCGAGACCACGACCCGCCGCCCCTCCAGCTCCGTCACCACCACCGACTCGGCTGCGACGGTGTGGGTGAACGGCCTGCCGACCTGCTCGCGGGTGGCCAGATCCCACACCCGCACCGTGTTGTCGCCACCGGCCGAGACGATGACCCGCCGCCCCTCCAGATCCGTCACCACCACCGAGGCGATCCCGCCGGTGTGGGCGGTGAACGGCCTGCCGGTCTCCTTCCGGGTGGCCAGATCCCACACCCGCACCGCGCTGTCGCCGCCGCCGGAGACCACGACCGGCCGCCCATCCAGCTCCGTCACCACGGCATGAGCACCGGTGTTGTGGGCGGTGAACGGCCTGCCGGTCTCCTTCCGGGTGGCCAGGTCCCACACCCGCACCACTCTGTCGCCGCCCGAGACGACGACCTGCCGCCCCTCGATCTCCGTCACCGCCTCCACCGATGAGGCCTCGTCGGTGCGGGCGGTGAACGGCCTGCCGACCGGCATGCCGAGAGGGATGGTGCTCGGAGAACGGCCGGGCGTCGGATCGGAGGTCGCGGAGGGACCCGTGGACGGTGAAACGGAGGGTTCGGGGAGGCCCGCGGGCGATGATGACGGGGTGGAGGTCGCGGAGGGACCCGTGGGCGACGGAGCGGAGATTCCGGGGAGCTCCGGCTGCCACAGCCAGAAGGCCCCGGCGACCAGGGTGAGGACGGTGACGGCCGCCCCGGCGGCCAGGAGGCGGCGCCGGGCGGGACGGCGTGGGGGCTGGGATACCGGGGGCGCGGCGGGAGGGCTCGGGGCCCGGGACACCGAAGGCTCGACGGGAGGACTCGGGGCCCGGGATGCCGGAGAGGTGACAGGAGAACTCGGATCCTGGGACAGCGGGGGCTCGGCGGGAGGGCTCGGCCGGTGATCCACGGGGGTGGGTTCCCCGCGGGTGAGGGTGGCGAGCAGGCCGGTGACGGCAGGACGGGCGGCGGGGTCTTTGGCCAGGCAGGCGGCCAGCAGCGGGCGCAGACGCTCGGGCACTCCGGCGAGGTCGGGTTCGCGGTTGGAGACGGCGTTCATCACCGCCGCCGCGACGTCGCCGGGGAACGCCCGATGCCCGGTGGCGGCGAACACCATGGTGGCGGCCCAGCTGAACACGTCCGACGCCGTACCGGCCTGGTGACCGTCGAGCTGTTCCGGCGACAGATAGGCGGGGGTGCCCACCAGGCCCGATGACGTGGTGGTGCCGTCCAGCACGCGGGCGATGCCGAAGTCGATGACCACGGGCCCCTCCGACCCCATGATCACATTGTCGGGTTTGAAGTCGCGGTGGACGATGCCGGCCCGGTGGATCGCGGCCAGCGCCGTCAGGGTGGCGACCGCGAGCCGGTCCAGGCCGCTGCCGGTCCGCGGCCCGTCGCCGGTGACCAGCTCCCTCAGGGAGGGCCCCGGGATGTACTCGCTGACCAGGTAGGGACGGTCGCCGGCGATCCCCAGGTCCAGGACCTGGGCGGTGCAGAACGCCGCGACCCGGCGGGTGACCTCCGCCTCGCGTATGAACCGCCGGCGCACCATGGGGTCGGCCGCCATCCGGACGTGCAGCAGCTTGACCGCGACCTGGCGGTCCGACGGATCGCGGCCGAGGTAGACCACGCCCTGGCCGCCGTCACCCAGCACGCCGGTCAGCCGGCAGCCGCCGATCCGCTCAGGATCATCCGCGGCCAGCGGGCCGGGACCGGACACCCCGCACCTCGTCTCCTTGACCCGTGGGCGGGCGGCCGGAGCCGCCCTTGATCCAAGAGTTGACGATATGCGCCGGCCTGCCGTAGCAGAAGCCCCGCGGCCGGGGATGCTCCCGGAGATCTCGGTCACGCGGCGGGCAGGCGGCCCTCCGGCGTCGGCGCGGCCGTCTCCAGCAGTCGCTCGATGAGGTCGGCGGCGCGGGTGGTGCCGCCCTCGGCGCGGACCTCGGCGCGGATCTTCTCCAGCCGCAGCGCGACCTCCGGGTCGGAGGTGAGCTCCAGCAGGGCGGCGCGCAGTGCCTCGGGGGTGGCCTGCGCGGTGTCGATCCGCCGGCCGACGCCGAGCTCGACGATCTTGTCCGCGTTGTCGAACTGGTCGGTGGCCTGCGGGACGGCGATCATCGGGACGCCGCAGTACAGACCCTCCTGGGTGCCGCCCATGCCCGCGTGGGTGACGAACGCGTCGGCCTGCTCCAGGATCGACAGCTGCGACACCCAGCGGTGCACCTCCACGTTGGCGGGGATCTCACCGAGCTCGGCCGGGTCGACGAACCTGCCGATCTGCAGCACGACGTGCCAGCCGGGCAGGTCGCCGAAGGCGGCCAAACAGGAGCGGTAGAAATCGGGCAGGTCGGTGAAGGCCGAACCCAGGGAGACCAGCAGCACCTTTCCGGCGCCGTCCGGCCGCTTCCACGCCTCCTGGTGGGAGCGCTCACCGAAGCACGGCCCGGTGAAGGTGATCCGCGCGGGGTCGACCCGGTCGGCGTTGGGCTGCATGACCCGCGGGATGAGCGCGAGCGCCCGCTCCGGGTAGCCGACGAACGCCTGGGAGTCGGTGCCGGTGATGCCGTTGTCGGCCAGCCACCGGTCGAACCGCCGGTAGTGCTCGGCTCCGCCGGGCGCCTTCTTCAGCTCCTCGATCATCGGCGCCGTGTCCTCCTTGTAGCCCTCCCAGGCCACGTAGGTCGGCGAGAGCTGCATCGCCGGGATGCCCCAGTTCTCGGCGAGGATCCGCGCCGAGTAGCCGCCGATGTCGTAGAGGAACAGGTCGGGCCGGTCGTCGCCGTAGGTGGCGCGGAGCTGCGGCAGCATGGAGATCGCGTCGTCGAGGAAGACGTCGAGCTGGGCGATCGTGTCCTCCGGCCAGCCGTCGGGATCGTTCATGGGCAACGTCGAGGCGTACGGCACGAGCTCGGCCCCGGCCCCCTCGATCACCTCGGCGAACGACGGGTCGTTGGCGTAGGTCACCCGGTGCCCCCGCGCCACCAGCTCCCTGATCACCTCGATGCCGGGGTTCACATGACCCGGGGCGGGGATGCTGACCATGGCTATGTGCGCGCGCCGGGGTATGCGGCCTCCCCTTGGTTGCATCCATTTTAACGACGAAACGTCTCGTCTCATCTTGGAACGCTTCCATCGCGCCCTCCGCCTCTCCCCCTGTCAAAGCATCGGGTCCACCGTCGTACGGCGGCCCGGCCTCCGCCCCCGGCACGAGCGCGGTCCGGCCACGCCGGCCCCCGGGAAACGGACACGCCTCTTTCCATCACGTAATGTGACGTCATATCGGCCGATCTCATCGACATAACCGAGGACCGCGAAACCAGGAAATCCGAATATGCACTATTTCTTGTTGGACAGAGCTCGTGCGTGAGGGAAACGGGTCCCGCGCGGCCGTCCGCCCGGCCGCCGGAGCCGCGGGTGCGGCCATGCTGGCCGTCCTGGCCATGAGCTCCTCCTGTGGGACCGATGACCCGCCACCCTCCGCGCCACCGGCCGCCTCACCTGCCGCGCCGTCGCCGGCCACTCCGCCGGAGAAGATAAAGCCGGCCTCCGTATCACCGGCCCAAATGGCGAAATTACCAATTGCCACGACTTATGCGACATTACGCCGAGCGCCCCGGGATCACCGGCCATTCGGAACGGCGAACGGGGTCATCGTCCACCCCGAAGGGAAACAGGTGATCTATTCCCGTCCCGGTGGACCACCGGTGGCGATTCTGCCTCCCACGCAGTTGGAGGACCCGACCTGGGTGCCGGTGGTGCAGACGCTGCCGGGATGGGCGCGGATACTGCTGCCGAGCCGGCCGAACCGGTCCACGGGATGGATCCACACCGGCGACGGCGAGGTTCGCACCGCCCGCAGCACCCATCGGGTCCGGGTAGATCTCGCCGCCCGCAGGCTCAGGCTGTTCGACGCCGGCCGCAGGACGGGGTCCTGGGCGGTGGCCGTCGGAACCGACCGGACCCCCACCCCGGCGGGGCGCACGTTCCTGCTCGCCTCCGTGTCCCCGGAGCACCCGACCTACAGTCCGCTGTTCCTCGCGCTCGGCGCGCACTCGGGCGCTCTCAGGACCTTCGCCGGCGGCCCCGCGACGATCGCCCTGCACGGCTGGCCGGACAGGGCGGCGTTCGGCCGCGAGGTGAGCTACGGCTGCGTGCGCGTCCCCGCCGCCGCGCTGCGCGCGCTCTCCCGGCTCCCCCTGGGCACCCCCGTCATGATCACCCGCTAGCCGCGAGAGGGCCGCGACCGCCGGCGGGCACCCGTCACGAGCGGGTCGCGCACACCACGGTGCCCCGCCCGCTCGGCGAGACGTTGTGGGCGAATCCGGGTTTCGTGCCTCTCAGGTCAATACATCTAGGACGTGTCCGGCGGGTCTTGCCGGCCGCCACGCCCAAGGCGGATGAGGCAGCACTCAACGAGGTCCCGCTCATTAATCATTCGACTGCCCCTCCGACCTGCGGGAAACTTCTCACGATGACACCCCGAACCGATACGCCTCCCACCTGGGACGAGCGCACGCAACTGATCACCTTCCTGGACTACGCCCGTGACACGGCGCGAGCCAAGTGCGAGGGCGTGTCCGCGGACGACGCCCGCAGGGCCCCGCTTCCGAACTCACCGCTGATGACCCTGTGTGGGCTGATCAGCCATCTGCGGTGGGTCGAGTACCACTGGTTCCAAGTAATGTTCCTGGGGGAGGAGCCCGCCGGTCCGCTCACACAGGCGAGCGACGACGACCCCGACCCCGAGATGCGGACAGCGGTCGACATTCCGTTGCCCCAGCTTCTCGCCGAATATGAGGAGCAGAGCGACCGCTACCGTCGTCTGCTGTCCGACCACGACCTGAACTCAAGGGCCAAGCGTCCCATCGGCGACGGCCGCCACGTGGACCTCCGCTGGGTGATCCTCCACCTCATCGAAGAAGTCTCCCGACACAACGGGCATCTCGACATCGTGCGAGAGCTCGTCGACGGACGGACCGGCGTCTAGGCAGCCAGCGCTGCGAAGTGTGAGGTCCTCGTCGGGGCGAGGGGCACACCCGTCAGCCACGCGTCAATCCGTGTCAGGTTCATCGCCGCGGCGGTGAGCAGGTGCTGAAGATGGGTCTTGGCGGTTCCGTGATATCGGGACCGCCTGACCCTGAACCCGTTGACGGCTTGAGAGACGGTGCCCTCGATGCCCTGACGGGCCTGGTAGCGGGCCCTCCGTTCAAGGCTGTCTTTGTTGATGCGGGCCTGCTGTAGCACCTCGTATTACTCTCGGGTTCGCAGAGTGATCCGGCGGCGGGGAATGCCGGCCCGGGTGCATTGTGGCCGGACGGGACACGGCGCAGTCTTTCCGGGCGAACTGGACCTTGATGATCTCTGCGCCGCTTTTGTCCAGCTCGTAGGCCCATCGCTTGCCGATATCGACACCAGCGCGAGCCGTGTCGGCGACAGGGCAGGCTGCCGCGAGTCGAAACGCCTCGGCGAAGTCCTCGTCTTCGAACAGCACTCCCAGCTCGCCACGGATCCTGATCGCCATGCTCCCTTTGTGGAACGCCGCCCACGCCACCTCTCCGGTAGTTGCAGGGATCAGCTCAGAACCCGCCGGACGCAACGACACCGAAGATCTCGTTCCCACGCAGAACACAAAGAGCAGCCCCATGATCACAGCTGTGATCATGGGGCTGCTTCGTTTTGGATAATCCGCCAACAGTGTCCCGAAGGGCAGGGGCGTGGAGGGATGCCAGCTGAACTATTCGCCGATCTTCTTCGCGTAGAGGGTGACCAGCGTGTCGATCGGCACCTTGCGGCCCGCAGCGGGGGTTTGCCGGGTCACCACCCAGTTACGGTCGAAGATCTGTAAGCGGTTCTGGCCGGTGGCGTCTTTGTCGTTGAGAACGTAGAACCCGGCGGCCTGCATCGTGTCCTGCCCCTTCTGTAGGTTCATCCCGACCACATTCGGCAGCGTCTTCTTCACCGCCTTCTTTACCGCGGGGGTGGGCTCCTTGTCTTCCTGCTTGTCTTCCTGCGTGATCGGCTTGCGGGTCGTCTCCGCGGGTGCCGGCCGAGTCGTGGTGACGGTCGCTGCTGGCGCCGCGCTGCCCGCGCCCGTGCTGCATCCTGCAAGGGCTGTGACGAACACGGCGGCGATGAAATGACGGGCGGTCCTCACGGTGATCACTCCTAGGGTGGCGTGTGGTAAGGGGACGATCGGCGTGGGTGACGGGTTGGCTGGTGAGCTGGGTTCTGTTGGGGCTCCTGATTGCCTGTAGGGCCGAACGGCGTTCAGGGGAGCGCGAAGTCAAGATCGCCTGGACCGGCTGATAATCCGAGCTATCAGTCCGCTTGTAGGTAGCGGGGTAGACATCCGGCCGCCAGGCCGGGACGCAGCCGGCGGCGCTCCCGCTCTGACCGGTCACCCCGTACGCCGAACGCCTCGCCGTTGTCGAGCGCGTAGGCCAGACCGTCGGTCCGTACCTCACACGAGGGGCAGACCTGCTCCGCGTCGCGGACCGAGCCGCCCTTCTCCGGAAAGAACATCTCTGGATCGGCTCCGGCGCGTCGGGCGAAGTCCTGCCGACCGTGTCCCCTGGCGGTAGCGGCAACTACGGGAAACTACGGGAAACTATGGGAGTCGTTGAGAGGTGACGGGAGATGCCTTTAGCGGACCTTTAGCGGACTTCGAAATCGACGCGGCCGAGGTCCTCGGCCTGGCGGGTTGGATTCCCGTCCGTCTCCGCCACTTGGGAAACGCCTCCGCCACCTGGGAAACGCGGGAAAGCCGGAGAGGGCGACCGTGCCGGTTCGACCGCCTGATGCGCGTCCTCCGTGTGCCGGGCGGGGGTGTGCGGACGATGTCTCGGAGGCCCGCCTCCTGTGGTGAATTGCCGCTTGCTGTCCTGATGGATAGCGGGAGTTCTTTCTGTCCATAAGTGGACAAATATGGATGAATCATTGCCGGTCCCATGGAGTCATATAAGGATGATCTCGACCTGGAGCGCCCATTCGGCGGCGGATCCACGGCAGAAGGGAACCCCCCACATGAGATTCAAAAAATCCCTGACCATCGCGACGACCCTCGCTCTGTCGTCCGCCCTCACGCTCACCGTCACCGCGACTCCGGCTCAAGCTGTGACCTGCACCAGAGGGTGGTCCACCGACCTGCACACCGCCTGGATCGACTGCGACAACGGCAACACCACGGGCCGGTTCCGGCTCAAGGCGCTGTTCTGCAGCGGCACCGGATGCGCCTGGAGATACGGGCCCGACAGGTACTACCAGGGGGGAGGCGCCTCCTCGCACACGGACGCCATCTGGGTGGACACGAACAACATCACCTACGAGGATCGCGGGCCGGGCTCGTTCACGTCCGACTGATGGGCTCGTTCACATCCGGCTGACAGGCGCCCCCGCCCGTTCTTCTCGCGGGAGAGCGGGCGGGCACCTCGCGGCCGGAGCCGGACGTGTCCCGGGTGAGGGAGACAGGTCGAGGTCCTCGGCCCGGCGGGTTCGATTCCCGTCCGCCTCCGTTCTATTTTCGAACCATGGACTCACGCAGGCGCGTGCCCCGCACCGACCTCGTGCTCGCCGACCCGCGGCTGGCCGCGACGGTGGGGAGGTTGGGCCGGGCGGTCGTCAAGGACGCGGTGGCACATGCCCAGCGGCGGGCGCGGCAGGGCGAGATCGCGCCCGAGGAGGTCGCGGACGCGGCCGTGGCGGCGCTGCCGCCGTACGCCGCCAGCATGCGGCCGGTGCTCAACATGACCGGCGTGCTGCTCCACACCAATCTCGGCCGCGCGCCCCTGTCGGCCGCGGCGGTCTCCGCGGCGGCCTCCGCCGCCGGCTCCGCCGACGTGGAGTTCGACCTGGCCACCGGCGCCCGCGCCCGTCGCGGGCGGGGCGCGGTGGAGGCGCTCGCCCGGGCCGTGCCCGCGGCCGAGGACGTGCACGTGGTCAACAACAACGCCGCCGCGCTCGTGCTGGTGGCCACCGCGCTCGCCGCCGGGCGGGAGATCGTGATCAGCCGGGGCGAGCTGGTGGAGATCGGCGACGGGTTCCGCATCCCCGACCTGCTGGTCTCCACCGGTGCCAGGCTGCGTGAGGTGGGCACCACCAACCGCACCTCCCACGCCGACTACGCGGCCGCCGTGGGAGCGGAGACCGGGTTCGTGCTCAAGGTGCACCCGTCCAACTTCCGGATCGAGGGCTTCACCGGCGCGGTCGAGGTCGCGGAGCTCCGCGACCTCGGCGTGCCCGTCGTGGCCGACATCGGCTCCGGCCTGCTGGCGCACGAGCCGCTGCTGCCCGGGGAGCCCGACGCGGCGGGCGCGCTCAAGGCCGGTGCCGACCTGGTCACCGCCAGCGGCGACAAGCTGCTCGGCGGGCCGCAGGCGGGCCTGCTGCTCGGCCGCCGTGACCTGGTCGAGCGGTGCAGGCGGCACCCGCTCGCCCGTGCCCTGCGGGTGGACAAGCTGACGCTGGCCGCGTTGGAGGCCACCCTGCGCGGCCCGGCCACGCCCGTCCACGAGGCGTTGCACGCCGATCCGGCGGCGCTGGGCCGGCGCGCCGAGGCGCTCGCCGGGGAGCTGGCCGGAGCCGGGGTCGACGCGAGAGCCGTGCCGAGCGAGGCCGCCGTGGGCGGCGGGGGAGCGCCGGGGGTGCGGCTGCCCAGCGCCGCGGTGAGCCTGCCCGAGCGGTTCACCGTACCGCTGCGGACCGGCGAGCCCCCGGTCGTCGGCCGGGTGGAGGGCGGCCGGCTCCTGCTCGACCTGCGGACCCTCCCCCCGGACCGGGACGGCGACGTGGTGCGGGCGGTCCTGAGGGCGCGGGGCTGATGCACGTCGTCGCCACGGCGGGCCACGTCGACCACGGCAAGTCCACGCTGGTGCGGGCGCTCACCGGGATGGAGCCCGACCGGCTGGCCGAGGAGCGGCGGCGGGGACTGACGATCGAGCTCGGCTACGCCTGGACGGCGCTGCCCTCGGGGGAGCGGCTGGCCTTCGTCGACGTCCCCGGGCACGAGCGGTTCCTCGGCACGATGCTGGCCGGGGTGGGGGCGGTGCCCGCCGTCATGTTCGTGGTGGCGGCCGACGAGGGCTGGATGCCGCAGTCCGAGGAGCACCTGGTCGCCCTGGAGGCCCTCGGGGTACGGCACGGCCTGCTCGTGGTGACCCGCTGCGACCTGGCCGACCCCGGGCCGGCGGCCGATCAGGCCCGGGCCCGCCTGGCCGCCGGTGGCCTGGGCGGGGCCGGGACGCTGGCGGTGAGCGGGCGCACCGGGCAGGGCCTCGGCGAGCTGCTGCGGGCGCTGGACCGGCTGGTGGCCGCGCTGCCGGCGGCCGATCCGCGGGCGCCGGTGCGGCTCTGGATCGACCGGGTCTTCAGCGTGCGGGGCAGCGGCACCGTCGTGACCGGGACGCTGCCCGCGGGCACGATCGCGGTCGGGGACGAGCTGGCCCTCCCCGGCGGGCCGGTGCGGGTGCGGGGACTGGAATGCCTGAAGGAGCCGCTGGCCTCGGTGACCGGCGTGGCGCGGGTGGCGGTCAACCTGCGCGGGCAGGGCCTCCCCGGGCGGGGCGAGGCACTGGTCACGCCGGGCGGCTGGACGTGCACCGACCTGGTGGACGTGCGGCTCCGCCACCCTGCGCGCCGGCTACCAAACCCCGCCTGAGGAGACCCGTGCCCGCAGAGCCGTACCTGATCGCCGGCATCCGCACCATGCCGGA
>NZ_JBSFPS010000056.1:0-40473 GCF_053588315.1 Streptosporangium sp. NPDC003464
TCGAGGGCACCTCGATGACCGCGTCGTCGGCGAGGAAGGGCAGCGTACCGTTGTTGCGGGTGTTGACCACCTGCACGTCGCCACGGTCACCGAGCAACGAGGCGATGAGCGCCACGGCCGCCTCGGAGTAGAACGCTCCGCCGCGCTTGGCCAGCTGCTCGGGTTTGGTGTCGAGGCCGGGATCGGCGTACAGCTTGAGCAGCTGCTCCTCCAGCGCCGCGACCTCGGCGGCCCGGGAGGGCCGGGTCCGCTGCTCCTCGACCACGAGGTCGTGGGCGTAGAAGTAGCGCAGGTAGTAGGAGGGCACGGCCTGGAGGCGCTCGATCAGCTCCAGCGGCAGGTGCAGGTCGTCGGCGATGGCCTGCCCGTGCTCGGCGATCAGCTTGGGCAGCACGTTCTCGCCGTCCACGTGGACCGCGCGCTCCCAGGTCAGGTGGTTGAGCCCGACGTGCCCGAGCTGGAGCTGATCGGGGGCCAGGCCGAGGTAGCCGGCGAACCGGCGCTGGAAGCCGATCGCCACGTTGCACAGCCCGATCGCGCGGTGCCCGGCGTCCAGCAGTGCCCTGGTCACGATGCCGACGGGGTTGGTGAAGTCGACGATCCAGGCCTCGGGCGCGTGCTCCCTGACCTTGGCCGCCAGGTCGAGCACGACCGGCACCGTGCGCAGGGCCTTGGCCAGGCCTCCGGCGCCGGTGGTCTCCTGTCCGACGCAGCCGCACGTCAGCGGGAACGTCTCGTCGACGGCGCGTGCCGCCTGGCCGCCCACTCTGAGCTGGAAGAGCACCGCCTGCGCACCTTCGACGCCCTGCCGGACGTCGGCGGTGGCGACGACCTTGGCCTGATGTCCGGCCCGAGCCAGCATGCGGCGGGAAACCCCTGCCACCAGCTCCAGGCGGGAGGCATCGGGATCGACGAGTGCGATCTCGGTCAGCGGGAGCTCGTCGCGCAGACGGGCGAATCCGTCCATCAGCTCCGGCGTGTAGGTCGAACCGCCTCCGATAACGGCGAGTTTCACTCCGGCATCCTTCCTTGAAGTTAGGAAACTTTCCTAATTTTGCGTTCAACCTAGAAACACGAGGAGCATTCAGTCAACTCGGGACATCAACGGCCAAGCGGTCCGACGGACGGCGCTGGGGTGCGGAAGCCCGATCACCCGGCCTCCGGGACGGGCCTTCTTCCATGTCGCCGCCTACACGGGTGCCCGGCGCGGGGAACTGCCCAACCTGCGCCGGTCCGACGCCGACCTCGACGGCAAACAGATCACCATCACCGCTCGACCACGTTCGTCGACGGCGAGCGCATCGAGGGGACCACCAAGAGCGGCCGAAAGCGCATCGTCAGCCTCGACGACGGGACGGTCAGGGTTCTGAAGGCGTAGCGAAGCAAGCAGGACGCCGGCAAGCGGACGGAGCCTCCAAGATCATCAAAGATGAGAGTACGGCGCACTATGGAAGGGTTTGGATATGACCGAACGAGACGGCTCCCCCCCGGAGGGGTGTGTGCATGCGGGTCTCCGCTCGATGAATATGATCGCCAAGTACGCTTTCGGCTTCCCGATCCCGTGTTGGACCTTGATCCTGCCGACCTCGAAGCTCGCAGGTGGGGCAGCGACGTCATGATGGCGGTCGAGGGAGTGGGGGCGTTCGTCCGATGCCTCTTGCCGGTCAAGCTTTCGCACGGCTTCTCGGCCACCTTCGCCCTCTGGCTCGCCGTGCATCCATCAGACCTGCAGACCGCCTATGAGGTGTGGACAGCGCCGGAGTACGCCGATCTAGAGTTGACCGGCTCCGTCACCAATGCCGTTGAGCCTTGGGGCGCAGAGCTTTTGGCCGCTCCCGCACGTGCCGTCGTGAAGGATCCGGAACATGTGCCGTACATCGTGGAGACTTCCCATGAACTGCTGGGCCAGGTGATCACCGACGAGTGGCCACACCGCGAGGTGTTGAACGCGATGCCGCGATAGCCCGTTGATGTTTCCGCGAACCCCAGTGAGGCTGAGCGCCGGTCGTCTACCTGGCCTGACGCTTTGGGCGATCGTGAGGGTGGTACCGGAGAGCTTGACCTCAGTAGGTGCCTTACTCCGGCAGATCCAGCCCATGAGCTTTGAGCGCCTTGCGCGCCTGCTGGAGGCATTCTTCGGCGGAGTCAGCGTCGGCTCGAATGGCCCATCGGTCACTTCGGGGTCCGCCGCTCGCGTGGAAGGTCCAGGGCCGAACGCCCCCACGCTCGGCGTTCACCCTGATCAGGGCGTTCACATCGCGTTCCAGGAGCCATCCGAGCATCGCGATCACGTCCATCCGAGCAGCATACGGTCGCGGCGGCGCGTCGCAGGGGCGGCGAATCGGTTGGGTACGGCGGGCGCGCGGGTCGGTGGACGGCCCGGGCGCCGCCGGCCGGGACCGGCCCCCAGGCCGCACTCCCGGACGGCAGCGGAGTGCAGAGGGCCGGGTACGGCAGCGGAGTGCAGAGGGCCGGGTACTGCGGCGGGGTGAGGTGCTCGGGCCGGCCTGGGGCTGCGTCGACCTCGGCAGCGAGCAACGCTCAAGCACCGCCGGCGCACCCAGGAGGACGCTCGCAAGGCGGCCGGTGAGAAGTGGAAGGTCTCCGATCTCGTCTTCACCACGCGGAAAGGCCCACCGATCGAACGGCGTAGCTTCAATCGCGCCTTCGAAACTCACTGCCGCTGAGAGGGCCTTCGGCTTGGGATCCACGGGCTCTGATCAATGATCGAACCAGGCCCTCACCGAGGGGAGGAGCAGCAGGACGACCGCCACGGCCGGCAGCACCAGGCCGACATCGAGCACGCTGTGAACGCCGAGATCGGCATCAAGAGCAAGACCGACCACGGGGAAGAGCACCGACAAGCTCTCGACCGCAACCGCTGCGAGCCACACACCCCGCTTGCGCGAGTCCCATCTGAACGCCAGCCAGCCGATCAACCCGGTGACCACGAGAATGGACGTCAGGGACAGGAAGCCCGCGGCGCCGTCCGGCTCGGCGCTCCCTCCGAAGAGAAGGCCGGAGAGCAGCACGACGGCCACCAGCCCGAGCATCGCCTGAATCATCATGACGACCTGTGCGCTCTTCGCCGCACGCGGCATGAGACCGGTCTTGTCTACCGTGACCATGGGACCCCTCGGGGAAGTCGATCAACGCTCATCCTCACCAACTCCAGGGGACCCGGCAGAGTTCCAACTGGCTGAGGCGATCAGCTCTGCCCGCCGGAGGCTGCTCGCAGCACGCCTCGCCGGTTCACCACTCGGGGAGCTCATGTGCGTCGGGATAGAGCATGACGATCTTCTCCAAGAGCTCAGAGCTGTCTGTCCGCACATCCCAGTGGCCGCTGTCGAATGCCCGGATCCTCACCTCCGGCACCGACGAGCTGCCGCCGTGGCCCACGATTTCTCCATCGATGAGCTGGCAGTCCACGCTGAACAGTTCAACGATCTCACGCGTGCTCACCAGTGAGCTCGCCGTGGCCTCGGTGATCGCTTCAAGCTCGGGGGAGACGAGCCAGTCGATGATCAGCCGCCAACGGTGGTCTTCGATCACCGAACCAAGGGAGGCAAGAACCTCCGCCAGGCCGACGTAGCGGCCCCCTCGCCAAGCTGCGAACGAGAGGATGCGGGTCCCAGTCACGTTCTCCTCCTCCCACTCAGCCAATGAGCGCAGGGCGGCCCCGCGGTCGGCGCTGGTGCCGTCACGCTGGATGTACCGGACAGACAGGGCCGCGGTCTCGGTCCGCGCTCAGTCTCGTTTCCCAGTGGACCACAAGTCCCGGTCCATAGCGTGCCGCCATGAGTTCGCATCTACGCACACGGGTCGCCGGTGTTCTCTTCGTCCTGGCGGTCCTCGCGGTGGCGAGCGCCCTGGTCGGCGCCATCGGGCACTACACGGTCCTCGACCGGCCGGTCCTGCTGGGCACCCTGGCCGTGAGCCTGATCATCGTCTCCGGGGCGCTCGTTCTCGGGGGAGAGCCCCACGGGCCCGTCATCGCGCTTGGGATGATCTGGATGACGGTGGGGTTCGTCACCTACGTGAACAACTGGCAGCTGCATGCCCAGATCCCCGGCCCGACCGGCAGCGGACTGGAAGTGCGTGTCCTGTACGACGACTGGATCATCCCTGACTGGGCGCTCGTGGTCCGCAAGAACGACGGCCTGCTGACGCGTGAGTGGCCCTTGGTGGAGCGCTTCAGCTCCGAACACGCTGACGGCCTGCCTGTGGTGACCTGGGTCGATCCCTCGCACGTGCGCCTGGACGACAGGCCGGGCGATGATCGGGCGCTCTGGGGCGGGCGGGTGATCGTCCTGGACCCCGAGACCGGGCGATCGCTCGAACCGACCGCCCGATGAGCGCCTTCTGAGGTCCGGCCGCCTCCTGCCGACCGGTCGAGTGAGGAAAGCCCATAGAAACGATCAACTCTTGGGGTGGGATGTACCCCTGACCCGGACCTCTGGCTTTGGAGCGGGTCAAAAACCGCGACGCCGATGCCGATCGCAAGTCCAAGCTCGTGATCTCCGAGCTGAAGGCCCGCAAGTCACGCCGGGCGCTCTGCCTGACTCCCGAGCTGGTCGACGCGCTCAAGCGGCACAAGGGCGCGCACAACAGAGAACGCCTTCAGGCCGGACAGGAGTGGACCGAGCACGGGCTGATCTTCTCGACCGCTCTCGGCAGTCCGTCCGGCCCCGACCGACCGCAAGGGGCATGCGACCTTTGGGGCTCCGGCCCCGTCTCCATGACTCTTCCCCGGCGGCCGGCCGGGACGGCCGATCAGCACCGCGCAGCTGACGCAGCGGCTGAACCGGCTCGGGATCCGGCCCAGCCAGGCCCGCAGCACCGCGCTCCTCCAACTCGCCACCGAGATCCCCGCCGTGATCCTCGCCCGAACCCTGGGCATCCACACCGATGTCGCCGTCGCCTGGCAACGTCTGTCCGCGGGCGGCTGGACCAACTACGCCGCCGAGATCAGCCGCCGCACCTCAACACAGGAGGACACCAGATGACCAGCCACAACTCCCTTGCGGACAGCGAAGTCCGGGATCCCTTCGGCACGTTGCGCCGCGCATTGTGGATCGGCGGTGGTCAATGGGCCGGAAAGTCGACCGTGGCCCGGCTCTTGGCCGTCCAATACTGCATCACCGTCTATCACTACGACTACCACGACGCCCGCGGTCACAACGATCGCCGGATCGCCCGTCGCGTCGTCCTCGGCGAGCCCGCCACCGAGCCCGACCCGGACAAGGTGTGGGTCCATACCACCCCAGAAGAGATGACCACCACGACCCTGGCCGGTTTCCCGGACCGGTTCGAGTGGGCCCTGGACGACCTGCGCGCGCTCGTCTCAGGCCACCCGATCATCGCCGAAGGCTGGGGACTCCGCCCCGAACTCGTCGCACCCATCATCGACTCACCGCGCCGGATGGTCGTCATGGTGCCCACGCCAGAGTTCCGCCAACACCAGCTCCAGGAACTACCGCGCGCCGCCTCGCTCGGGCACCGCGTCAGCGATCCGGCCCGCGCACAGGTCAACCGCCTCACCCGGGATCGCCTCGTCGCGGAGGACGCCGTCCGCACCGCCCACCGGCTCGGCATCCGCGTGATCGAAGTCGACGGTTCCCGTGACGCCACCGCGATCGCGGGGATCGTCGCCGACCATTTCAGCCCCTATCTCCCAGAGCAAGATCACAAGCCCTGATCAACAGAGGCATTCACAGGGTTCCAATACCCGACGTCACCATCACACCTGATGGAGGGCGACAAACGCGCGGCGACGGAAGCGATCTCCGGGGCCCTGCCGGGCAGGCCCACACCATGGTCAGCGTAGCTTTCGGAAGGTCTCCCGGACGTCGTCGGTGAAGGCTTCGGGGTTCTCGTAGTGGACGAAGTGGCCGCCCTTCATGTGGGCGTTGACGTTGATCACGTTGAAGGAGCTGCGTGTGGGGCCGTTGTCAAAGGCGGCGATGCGCTCTTCGACGGTGTTGACGCCGGGCGGGTAGGCGTCGCCCAGGAGGAAGGTGAAGCCGGCCGGCGGCTCGACGACGGGCTGGCGGTTGTGGGAGGGCACCCACGGGTAGCGCACCGCGTTGCGGTACATGCGGATGGAGGGGCCGATGGCCTGGTTCACCCAGAAGGCGGTGGCCTCGGTGAGGATGAAGTCGCGGGGGAAGTTCTCGTCGAAGTCGCCCCTCTTGTCGCTCCACTTCTTCCACCTCCGCAGGAGCCAGGCGAGCATGCCGATGGGAGAGTCGTTCAGGCCGTGGGTGAGGGTCGATGCGTCGAGCATGTGGACCGCGACGTGGGAGACGTAGGTGCTGATGAGGTTCTCCAGGGCCGCCCGCAGCTCCGGTGTGGCGTCCTCGGGAATCTTGGCGCCGTCGGTCAGGTCCCAGAACCGCTCGTTCGCGAACTGGCCCGGAGGCATGTCGTGACCGTAGTGCAGGCCGATGATGCTGTCGGCGTACTTGTGGCCGAGCGCGCTGGTGACGAGGGCGCCGTAGTCGGAGCCCGCCGCGGCGTACTTCTCGTAGCCCAGCACCTCGGTCATGAGCTTGTGAATGATGTCGGCGATCTTCCAGTAGTTCAGGTCGCCCCTGCCGACGGGGGTGGACCAGGCGAATCCGGGCAGGTCGGGGATGATGACGTCGAAAAAGTCCGCCGGGTCACCGCCGTGGGCGGCGGGGTCCGTCAGCGGGCCGATGAGCGGGAGGCTGAACCCGCTGGACCACGGCCAGCCGGAATGAACGGCGAGCGGGACCGGGTTCGGGCCCTTACCGCGCACGTAGTAGAAGTGCACGGGCGTGCCGTCGATCTCGGCCTTGTACTGGTCGTAGGTGTTCAGCCGCTGCTCCTGCGCGCGCCAGTCGAAGCCGTCCGCCCAGTACTCCACGAGCGGCTTGAGGTAGGCGGCGCTGATCCCGTAGTACTCCTCCTCATTGTCCAGATCGTCGAAGAAGCGGGTCTTCTTCAGACGGTCCTTGAGGTCGTCCAGGGCCTCCTGGGGAACATCGATCTTGTACGGTTCCAGCGCGCTGAACTTGTTGTTGCTCACGGCAAGGCTGCTTTCGCGTAGTGGTGAACGAGAAGTTGCTGTCCGGCAGGCGGGTGCCGCCGCCTACCGGTGTTCTGCTCGCGCCATGGTCGGGTGTGACCGGGCGAGGTGTGAGGGGGCCGCAGGTAGCGTCAGCTGGTGAAGTCCAGGCGGACCCGGGTCTGCTTGAGCTCGGCGATGTACCAGGAACCGTCCGTCCTGACGAAGCGTGCGTGGTAGTGGCCGAAGCCGTGCATGCCCCTGAAAGGAATGTCCTCGGACACGGCGGCGTCCTCGGGCCGGGTGATGATGTCCTCCATCGCCCATACGCCGTGGGCGGCGGTCGCCGAGTCGACGTCGATCTCGTCGGAGAACAGGTGGTGGACCAGGGTGACGCCGGGGCCGCCGCCGGCGCCGACCGTGGCGGCGATCCCTTCCCGGCCCTCCATGTGCAACCAAACCGATCCGTCCGGCCTGTGCGGGGTGAACGTGCCGTCTGGCGTGAACAGATTCGCCAGGTCCTGCCAGCGCTGATGATCCGCGTAACGGACGTAGCGAGCCATCAGGCGACGAAGATCCTCAGTAATGCTCAGACGCTCAATGGCATCCATGATCGATCACCCCTCTACCGGTGATGTGGACGGACGTCCCGCCGGTGTTGTGCTTCGGCCGGCCGGGGCCTCAAGCGGGCTGCTCTGTGTCTCATAGGCGACATGCGCGCTCCCGCCACACGGCAACGGGCCTTCGCAGATCTCCTGCGCCGCCAGTCCGTCTCCAAAGTCAACACGCGCCCCGGTGAGGGTTGGCGATCAACCTGCTCGGTGATGTGGGCATCACCGAAAGGTTGGCGACTTCCGTTCTGGACTTCACGGTCCACTCATCATGCGGTGTCAAAAATGGACTAGCAAGTCCAAAAAATCATGCACCGGTTACCCGGGCCGGCATCGACCACCCTCTCCGGAAGGGGCACGGGACCGGGGTGAATCACTGGCCGAGCACCTGGTGTGGCACCCGGCGATGAGGACGCCAGGCCTGCTGCCGCTCGAGGGAACCGCGAAGAGCGGCAGGAAACGCATCGTCAGCCTCGACGACGGCACCATCGTGGTCCTCCGCAACCAGCACAAAATGCAGACCGTCGACAGGCTCAAGGTCGGCCCTGAATGGCGAGATGACGACGGACTACGTCTTCACGACCGGCTGGGGCGAGGCCGTCCACCTCACGCGACCGCGCTCCTCCTGGCCGGCGTGCCCGTCCACGTCGTCGCGGCCCGCCTCGGCCGCGCCGACCCGTCCATCACACTGCGCGTCTACGCTCACATGATCCGCGCGGCGGAAGCCTCGGCGGCAGACGTCTCCGCCCAGGCGATCGGCGAGTAACGCAGCCACCCGGTTGGCAAGATCCCGAGAGTGTCCTGGCAAACACGGAGGCCCGCTCCAGGATCTCCGGTCTCCCTGGAACGTGTTGGTACGGCGGTGGACCGCGACCCGAACTGCAACCCGTGAGAACTCCTGACCTGCGCGGACACTCAGGCCGATCGACCCGATGAGCTCTGCCGACATAGCCAGTCATTGCTACCGACGACCAAACACCGCCACCGCGGCCCCAAGGCGAGCTCGGCATCAGGGCATGGAACATGGAACGGAGAGTGAGCAGGGAGTACGACAGGCACGGCGTCAGTCGTCGCGTATTACACCGTGACCTCCCCGCCGGGTGGCGACGAGGAGCGCGATGGCGCTGATCGCGTAGGCGACGGGTGCCAGCGCCCAGTATCCGCCCTCGGGGCGCGTACCGAAGTGGAAGTCCGGCTGACTACCGGCGAACATGTCCGCGAGCACGTCCGCGGGGATGCCCTCCGGCGGGAGGGTGATCGGGAGCTCTCTCAGCACAAGCGGTAGATGGAGCAAGGCCAGGACACCGCAGATTCCGCTGATGACGCCGACCAGCGTGCGATTTCTTGCCATGGCGACAACGCCCATCAGAAATGGCAGGACGCCGATGACGAAAAGGTCGAGGACTAAGAGATCTCGCTTCGAGGCCCCGGCGATGTCGTCGGCGATCACCGCCAAAGGCAAGGGAGGGGAAGACCATCCGCTTGTCGTCGTAGCGAGCAACGCCCACGGCACCAGTGAAGCACTCACCGCCACCACGACCCACGCCCACGAACGCCGGCCGGTCGGCACGTTCCTCCACGTCAGCACCGGAAGAGCGTACAGGGCATGTTCCCGAGTTGCCCCGGTACAGGTAGACACCCGCTGGACCCCTATAAGAACAATTCGGCAATTCGGCAAGAGGTCCCGTGTTGACTCGTGTTGCTTTCTCGACACCGCCCGAGGGGACGGCAGCTCAGCAAAGCGACAGGCGGGGGTCTCCGCAACTTGCCGACCAGTGGGATCCAATTGCCGACCAGTGGGATCCAAACAGGTTCCGTTAGACCAGGGGCATGAGTAATGAGATACACCCCTTGAGCCGGCGGGAGGGCCCGGTGCCTCCAGCGGAGGAGGAGCGGACGGTTCCCTTTGACGCCTCCCTGCCCGACGTGTGTGTGCACCGGAAGACGTGCTTCGCGCTGTACGTCCAATCGGAAGGTGGTATGGGCTGGCTTCTGAGCGGGCTAGCGCTCTTCTGGGCGTTTTACGGGATCCTGTGGACGGCGGGGGTGATCTGGTGGTGGGGGCCGCCGGGGCTCGCACTCATGCTGGCGGTGACGCTCCTGCTCCTCCTGGTCTCATCCGTGGTGTACCGCAGACGGGGGCATCGTGGTTGGTGCTGGGCGCTGCATTCGCTGAACCTGGGGGAGATCATCCCTGACGTGCTGACGCCGTTCGCCTTGATCGAGCTGTTCTTCATGTGGATGCTGTGGCCCTTCCGTCGGCTCTGGCGCCTCTTCGCCTTGATCTGGAGCCTCTTGTCCGGGCTGGGAGATCTCTAGGCCTTCAGAACTGAGCAGTCGTCAAGGCTTGTCCGCCGTGATCCTGGCCTCGGATCTTTCGGCAACACGAAGCGGCCCGCCCCCGACAGGGGAGCGGGCCGCCTTGAAGACGTGGAGAAAGTCCTCATCCGCAGCCCATGGCTCGTGGGTGACCCCTGGTGATCTTGAGTCTGTAGTGCGGTGACCACCTACGTTCACCGGGTCCGGGAACACGCCGGGCGAGGTTGGGGTCGCCTGGGTCTGTGAGCCTCACACTCGACGGCGACGTGTGATGCTTAACGCGTGATGCTTGATGTGGACCCTCGTGGGGTGAGCACGGACCTTCGCCGGGTTTGATCAGGTGGTGTGGGGACCGGCGCCTCAGCGACCGCTGCGAGCAGCTCGATCGGGAACTCCGGATCGGCCTGGCCGACGGCGAGCGCGATCCACCGGCCGGTTTCCAGCCGCCAGAGGAGCATCGTGCCGCTGAGCTGGCAGAGCGTGATCATCGGCTCCGGAGCTGGGTCCTCACCCCGCAGATAAGGCCATAGATCGATGGTCTCGGGCTCGCCCCAGCGTGTCGTCAGAGCGGTCACCAGTGCCTGGAGGGCGGTGTCGATCTCCTCCTCGGCCGCCTCGACGGTCTCCTCGCTGCGGTCGTCCCAGAAATCCCGGCTGGCCTGCAGGACGCACACGTGATGACCCGGCCCGCTGGAGCGACGTCCCTCCCGCGTGTCCTCCCCCGGGAAAGGAAGGGCCAGCAGGTCGTCGACGATGGCGAGTCGATCTTCCGTGGTCATGCCATGAGGCTAGTGAGCCGGTGAAGGTAGGTGGACATCGCAGTAGCGGCTACTCCGATTCCGCTATGGCGTTCTCCGTAAGAAGCACGTGCACCCTGAGGGGAACACGTCGTGATCGCGCTGGATGAGTGCGTGAGCCCGCACGTGGCGGATGCCTCTCACGCGGAGCATGCCCCAGGGCACTCGATCGATCAGTGGTGGCCGACAGACGCCGTTGCTGCATTTCGCTGCTGTACGGGTATGACAAAGGCCCTCCGGGATAATCCCGGAGGGCCCTTGACCTGCTGCGCGGCCGAGAGGGCTCGAACCTCTGACCTTCTGATCCGTAGCCAGTTCGAGATCGTCTACGGGCGACCACCACTGTCGCGAATGGCTGCTCAGCGGCCCTTCCTACTTGATCGGCTTCCAGGTTCGTACACCGACGTCCAGGCACGTTGTCAGCAACAGCGTTAGCAAGATCCCCAGGCCGGCGCCGCTTCAAGACGACACGTCCGTCGGCGTTGACGTTCATGATCAGCCGAAACGCTGGATCACGGACACGAGCTCGCTCTGAGCCTTGGGAGCCCACCCGATCAACGCCACCACCACAGTGCCACGGGTCGATATGGAGGCTTCCCCATACCGCTAGGGTGTCGCGAAAACGGAGATCATCTTGTCGCGATCAGCCCAACTCGCATGGGCGACCGCCCTAGCCGCCGCAGCGTACTCGACCTGGAGCACCTGGCAAGTCGAGTACGGGTCCTCCTATGCCGTCCTTGGCTGCGTAAGGTTCTTCGACACCGGTGGCTTCGCCCTCACCAGGCTGGCGTCGGCACCCGTGGGGGACGCCTACGAGATCGCGGGCCTGGTCCTGCGATGGGGCGTGCCCTCCATCCTCGTCCTCACGGGGTTCCTGATGTCGGCCGCCACCGGGAACGGAGCGATCATCGGACGCCGGGTGGCCGGCCTGTTCGTCCTTCTCGCGATCGTCGGACCGGCCACCCCTTCGTACATGGCTGAGGACGGCTGCTCGATGATCCCCGTCCTCAGCAGCGAATGGTTCGCGACCGTGGCGAGCGCCTACGGGCCTGCGCAGTCGGCCCTCCTGCTCTCCGCGTTGCTGGTGCTGCTGGCCTCCCGGACCGTGAGGGACACCTGGCCGAGTGGGTTCGCCGAGCGCCGGGCGGTGGCGTTCACCTTCGATTACTTGATCTTCGTCGCCTTACTGAGTCTCTTAGAGGGAGGGCTCAGCAGTTTGGACTACGGCCTCCTGAACTGGTTCAGGGTCAACGAACCGACATCGCTGCTTGTCGCCGTGCCCGCGTTCTTCTACGTCCTGACGGGACGGACGTTCGGCAAGCGGCTGATGCGCATCCGCGTCGTCTCCGCCGACACCGGCCACTGGCCGGGTTGGCACAGGGCCGCGGTCCGCGCGCTTGTCTTCCCCGTCCTCGTCTGCGTGCCACAGTGCGGGCCGGTCGTGCTCCTGGTGGACGTTCTGTGGTCGGTGGCCGACCCGGCCGCTCGCACCTTGCACGACCGCCTCGCCGACACTCGGGTCGTACGCGACCTGCTGTAACTGCGGCAACTGCGGCGCAGCGGCTCGCGGCGCTCGACAAGCCGGCCTGACTCCCGATGGTCCGCCTGGGCCGTCGTCCCCTCGCGGACCGGCCGCCCTTTCGGTCGAGGTTTCACGATCCAGTAGGCCCGTGACGGCATTTCGCCCAGCGGGTCTACTGGTGTGTCGTCGCATATGGGCATCTAGCAGAACGATGCCCGGATGGGGAAGAATTCCAAGATCAAAACTTGGAGGTCGTCCCTGCGATGTCCACAGATTCACCGTCTCAGCCACCGGTGATCGCTGAACGCGCCCGGCCGTGGCGGCTCCAGTCGCAGGGATACGTGGCCCTCTTCGGCGGCTGTGTCGCCGTCACCGTCATTGCGCTGATCAACGCCGCTCGCCTCGGTGTACCCAGGAAGGGCAGGGTGCTCATTGCCTGCGCGGGGTTTGCCGGGCTGATCCTGACCTTCGTCATGGTCCTGCATCCTGAAGTGAGCTTCGCCGCCTACCCCTGGCTGACGAGGTTCTCTGCCGTGGTTGTTCATATCGTTCAGGTGGGGGTGCAGAAGCCGTATGACCGGGGCGTCCTGCTGCTGTCACGAGGCAAGGAGCATGCGCCGATGTGGCTTCCCGGCGCGGTCGCGGTCGCGGCCGGGGCCTGCTCGAACAAGTCGTGTTGATCGTTCCTGAAGGGTGATGGGAGCCACCCTGTTAGCAAGAACCCCGGACGGTCAAAAAAGAAGAAGGCCCCTGAGCGGATAATCCCTGCTCAGGGGCCTTCTTGCATCTGCGCGGCCGAGAGGACTCGAACCCCTAACCTTCTGATCCGTAGTCAGATGCTCTATCCATTGAGCTACGGCCGCTCGCTGCGTAAGTAATCATAGCGGGTCTTGGGGCGTGCCTCGAACCACTTAATGGATCTGGGTCTGGCGAGATCTTCGTGCCTGGATTCCTTGGCCCTTCCTCGTGCCGTGCATCATCGGGCGGACCGAGAGCGAGAGCGTTCTCGAACAGGCCAACACCTTCGGCTCCATCATGCCTGCGGTGTGGAGCTCCATGCCGGCCGCGCGCCCGCTCGCTGGGCACGGCCTGGCTGGGGCCGCTCCGCCTGGAGCGGGAGGGGGCCCAGATCCCCGGCACACCGTACGGGCGGGTGATGCAGGCGGCCTTCGTCCCCTGGCCTACACGATCGGGACGGATTTCAAGCCCGCGCGCAGGGGGCCGATGGAGGAGGTGACGCACTGGGACGCTGGTGATCCTCCCCGGGCCCCGGCGGCCGTCCCCTCCGAGCGCGGCCGCCTTCCGGGGACACGGCTACCGCTCCCGGGACACGGCTACCGCTCCGAGTGCGCGGCCTCCCTCTCGGGAGAGGCGGCCACCTTCTTCGGGAACAGGGTGTAGCTCACCGGCCAGAGCACCGCGATCAGCGGGACCTTCAGCATGCTGACCATGAAGGCGGTCAGCGCCTCCGTCCGGGAGGGGGCGTCGACGATCCAGACCAGGCCGTACAGCAGGGCGCAGGCGAGGCCGTACGCGATGACGATCCGGAGCCACATGCCCCATTCGTACCGAGCTCTGGCCATGCCGCCGGGCGGGGGCTTCCAGGGCTCGGGGCCTCCGGCGAAGCGGTGGGCGAACTTCGCGTCGGCCCATTTCAGGGTCCGGTGGCCGAAGACGATCGAGTAGGCGAGGTAGGCGCCGGCCAGGCCGTGGCGCCAGTCCGCCTCCGCGCCGCCACGCATGTCGACCACGGCGGCGGCCAGCAGGATCACGTCCAGCACCGGCACCAACAGCAGCAGCGCCGTGCTGAGCCGCCGCATGCGCCACAGGTAGCGCGAGGCCAGGCCCAGCCCGAGGAAGACCCAGAACCCGATCTCGCAGCCGATGATAACCGCCAGAATCATGCGTCAATGATCCCGGGCCGCCGCCGGCCGGGACATCGTCGGCACTGATGAACCGGCCTACATCCTTGTGTGTACGGCGGACCCGCCTGCTTCCGGATCAACGGGACGCCCGGAGATGATGAGATAAGGGACATGAGACGGGACGACGCGCTGTGGGCCGTGGCCTCCTTCGTCGTCGGCATCGTCCTGCTCTTCGCCGGCGCCTACCTGCACCGGTCGACGCCCGCCTACCTGCTCGCCGGGCCGCTGCTGGTCAGCTGCCTGGGGGTCGCGGTGCGGCGGACCTCGCCGAGGGCCGCCCTCGCGCTGGGCGTCGTCGCGCTGACCGCCGACGGCTTCCTCGGCCCGTCCATGGGCACGATCGCGGTCTTCACCGACAACCTCTACGCCTCCACCCGGTACGGCCCGGCCCGGCTGGGCAAGTGGTTGCTCGGCGTCACCTCGGTCTTCGCCGTCATCGGCGGGACGACCGCGGTGTTCATCTTCCGCGACCTGGGCGTCCTGCCGGTGACCGCCGTCCAGCTCGGCCTGATCGGGGTCACCCCCGTGCTCACCGGGATGATCATCAGGCAGTTCCAGGAGCAGGCCGAGCTGGAGCGCGCCCGGGCCGAGCAGGTCGCCCGGCTGGCCGAGCTGGACCGGCAGGCGGCGGTGGACGCCGAGCGGGCCCGGATGGCCAGGGAGCTGCACGACATGATCGCCAACCACTTCAGCGCGATCGCCATCCAGTCCACGGCCGTGCTGTCCCGCAGGGATCTGGACGCGGAGACCGTGCGGGGCGTGCTGGAGTCCATCCGGGAGAACAGCGTCCAGGGCATGGCCGAGATGCGCGCCATGATCGGGCTGCTCCGGCAGGACGGCGAGGAGGCCGAGGCCACGCGGCGGCGGGTCGCCGAGGCGGAAGAGCTGGTGGAGCGGGCCCGGGAGGCGGGGCTGGACGTACGGCTCCGCGTGGACGGCGACATCCGGGAGCTGCCCGCCCCGGTGGATCTCGCCGGATACCGGATCGTCCAGGAGTCGCTGACCAACGCGCTCAAGCACGGCGGCAAGGTCGCCGACCTGGTGATCGGCTACCGGCCGGGCCTGGTGACGCTGACCGTGGACAATCCGGTCGGCGGCGCCGGGCGGGCGCTCCCCGGCGCGGGCGCCGGGATCATCGGCATGCGGGAACGGACCACCCTCGTCGGCGGCCTCTTCGAGGCCGGGCCGTACGAGGACGGCTGGCGCGTCCGCGCCGAACTGCCCACCGGGGAGATCTCATGACCATCCGAGTCCTCGTCGCCGACGACCACGCGGCGGTCCGCGCCGGGATCGTCCTCATCCTCGGAGGTCAGGAGGACATCGAGGTCGTCGGGGAGGCCGCGGACGGCGAGCAGGCCGTCGCCATGGCCATCGCCCTACGGCCCGACGTGGTGCTGATGGACATCCGGATGCCGAAGCTGGACGGGATCTCCGCGACGCGCGAGCTGAGCGGGATCGCCGACGTCCTGATCCTGACCACGTTCGACATCGACGAATACATCTTCGGGGCGCTGCGGGCGGGGGCCGCCGGGTTCCTGCTCAAGAACACCGACGCCGGCGCGCTGGTGGACGCGCTGCGGGTGGTGGCCCGGGGGGACGGGCTCATCTCGCCGTCGGTCACCCGGCGGCTGATCTCGGCCTTCGGGACGTCCGTCCCGGAGCGCAGGCCGCAGGAGATCGGCAGCCTGACACCGCGTGAGCGTGAGGTGCTGGCCTGCATCGGGCGGGGCATGTCGAACGCGGAGATCTCCACCGAGCTGGACATGGCGGAGGCGACCACGAAGACCCACGTCAGCAGGGTGCTGAACAAGCTGGGTCTCCGCAGCCGCGTCCAGGCCGCGATCCTCGCTCAGGAGCTGTCAGCGGGGACGTAGGGCTCCGATCTCGGAAACTCCAGGTCCCGTCAGGACGTCCCCTCGACACCCGCTCAGGACGTCCTCTCAGGACGTCTTCTCGGGGACGTAGAGAGAGAGGGTGTCGGCGACGCAGGCGGCCCGCTTCTGGCCTTCCACCTCGATGGTCAGGCGCATGCTCGACAGGTAGCCCGAGGGGGTCCCCTTGACGTCGCCGAGCTCCGCCCCGGCCCGGATCCGCGCGCCGACCGGGACCGGCGCGGGGAAGCGGACCCTGTTGAGCCCGTAGTTGATGCCCATGGCCAGGCTGCCCACCTCCATCAGCTCCGTCATGAACGACGGCAGCAGCGCCAGGCTCAGGTAGCCGTGGGCGATGGTCCCCTTGAACGGGCCCTGCGCCGCCTTCTCGACGTCGACGTGGATCCACTGGTGGTCGTCGGTCGCGTCGGCGAACAGGTTGACCTGTTCCTGGGTGACCTGGCGCCATTCGGTGTAGCCCAGGTGCTCGCCGACGGCCGCCTTGAGCTCCATGACATCCTTGAAGATCCTCATGCTCGGAACTTTATTCCGCCGGAGGGACGGCGAGAAGGTTCAGCACCGTGTACTCCGTCGCCTTGCCCACCTCCTCGGTGTCGCAGGCACGCTTGTGGCAGACCTTCTCCATCTTCACGGTGCCCGCCCGCCAGTAGTGGATCGAGCTGGGGCTGGAGGAGATCCCGGTGCCCATGCCGCCCGAGGTGCCGTCCTCGCTCACCCACCCGATCCCGCCCGCGGCGCCCGTGGCCAGGTCGTAGGACGCGGAGAAGAACTTCCTGGAGGGACCGGACAGGGAGACCGTGAGGTGGCGTCCCAGCGCGATGTCCAGATCCCCTCCGTAGGAGAGGTCCGCCACGTCCCGGCGGTCCGAGCCGTCCGGCCGCTGCACGAGGAGACCGCCGCCCTTCCGCTGTCCGGCGCACCAGGTCTCGGAGCAGCGCAGCCCGCTCACCCCGTCGGGCACCTGGATCTCCTGGCGTTCGCCCGTCTCCAGGTTGACGAGCACGCTCTGGTTCTTCCACATGCCGCTGGACCTGACGTAGTCCGCGGCCCACGGCCAGGAGAGCAGGTGGAGCCCTTCTCCACCGGGGACCTTCTCCGGAGTGCCTCCGGTGATCGGGACGCGAGAGACGCCCCCCGAACGGTCGGACCAGAGGACGTGGTCGCGGGTGACGGCGATCCGCTCCACGTTCACGCCGCCGGACACCTCTGCGATCCGCTTGGCCGTACCGCCGGAGCGGGGCACCACCCAGAAGTCGGCCCACTTCTCACCGCTGTTGGGCCTGCTGCCGTACCAGG
This sequence comes from Streptosporangium sp. NPDC003464, assembly GCF_053588315.1. NCBI lineage: Bacteria > Bacillati > Actinomycetota > Actinomycetes > Streptosporangiales > Streptosporangiaceae > Streptosporangium > Streptosporangium sp. NPDC003464. Next base: position 17,393 of record NZ_JBSFPS010000056.1, read on the forward strand.
CGATGTGCTCGGGGCCCACCTCGACGTCCTGGACGAAGTAGCCCTTCACCCCCGGCGGCTCGGTCATCTCGGTGAGGATCCTGCGCTCGCGGGTCGCGGTGTCGTAGACCTCCAGCCGTCCGGCCTTCTCGAAGGAGGACTCGGCGGTCAGCAGCAGCTCGGTGGCGCTCAGCCCGGTCACCGGCCGGTAGCGCCAGCCGTCCGGCGCCGCGGCCGGGATCGTGGACACCGCCGAGGGCCAGACCTCCGCGGCGGGCCGGAGGTCGAGCCGCCCGGCCTCCTCGGCCCCGTCCTCGCCGGCCCGGTCCTCCGAGGACGGCTCGGCCGACGGCGCGGCCGTCACCTTGGTGAGCGCGTTCCCTTCTCCGCCCCCGCTGGAGAAGGATCCCCTGGCCACCGCCGTACCGCCACCGATCACCGCGATCACCCCGGCGACCGCGAGCGCTGACTGCACCCGCCTGCGCGTGCGCCGCCCGCGCCGCCGGTGGACCGCCGCGAGCAGGTCGTCCACCGGTGGAGGCGCGGCGTCGGCCGCGCCGGCCAGCGTGCGGGCCAGTTCCGCCTCGCTCCTGTCGTACGTCATCACACTCGCCCCGTTTCGAGATCGGTGACCCGGATTCTGAGTTTTTCCAGCGCACGGGCCGCCTGGCTGCGTACCGTGCCCCGCGAAACGCCGAGGAGTTCGGCGATCTCCTGGTCCGGCAGGTCCTCGTAGTAGCGCAGGACCAGCACGGCCCGCTGCCGGGGCGGCAGGCCCTTCAACTCCTTCCACAGGCCGATGTCATCGTCGAGGCGGTCATCGGTGTAGGTCGTCTCCGGGACCGCCGCGACCAGCCGTTCCCTGCGCAGCCGCCGCCAGATGCTGATGTGCAGGCGGGCCATGGTCGTACGGACGTATCCCTCCGGGTCATCTCTTTTCCGGATCCTGGACCAGGCGTCTCCCAGGCGCATCAGCGCCTCCTGCGTCAGGTCGGCCGCGTCCTCGGCGTTGCCGGTGAGGACGTAGCCGTACCGGTACAGCGCGTCCCCGCGCGCCGCGACGAAATCGCTGAACTCCACGATCCCAGGGACGCACGGGGGGACCGTTCTGTTGCATCACCCGGCTCTGTTGCATCACCCGGCCCGCCCCCGGTCAGGGAATCCTGGGCCCGATCAGGGAATCCTGGACAGGTCGATCACGTACCTGCCGCTCGCGGTCAGATATGTCATCATCCGCCCGGCCCGGTCGGCGACCGGGACCTCGCCCCGCGCGGCCTCGTCCCTGATGCCCAGGTCCGCCAGCGTCCCGGTCTTCAGGTCGTAGAGCCCAAGTCCCGGGGCGTCGCTTCTGAGGGCGCGCACGTAGAAGCGGCTCTGGCTGGGCGGCTCCGGGATCTGGAAGCCGGTCGGCACCTCCTGCTGATCTGAGCCGTCACGCAGCCGGGTGAACGCTCTGGCTCCGCCGGAGGTCGTCGCGAGGCAGGACTGAACGCCGCAGGCGAGCAACTGCGTTCCCTGGCCGGCCGGGGCCGCGTCGCTGGTCTGCCCGGTCTCCAGGTTGACCAGGTGGGTGAACGGCGCCCCGTCCTGGGGGCTCCACGTGCCCGGCGAGCCCGCCCACGGCCAGGACAACAGGTGCAGCCCGGTCCCGCGGTCGACCGGCGTCACCTGGCCCCCGTCCAGAGGAACGCTGAACACCCCGCCCTTCAGCACGGAGAACACGATCGCGCCTTCCGCCACGGCAAGGCTGTCGATCACGTCGCCTCCGGTCTTGTGCTCGGCCACCTGCCTGACCTCGCCGCCGGTCAGCGGCACGGCCCAGAGGCGTACGGAGGTCTTCGTCGACGTCCACCACGCCACCACGCCCTCACCCATGCTGAAGCCCGCGACGCCCCCCGCGGCCTTCCTCGGCTGGCGCACGTCCGCGATCTTCCGCAGATCCCTTCCGGCCAGGTTGTAGAGGTAGAGAACCTCAGGCTGCTCGACCTTGCGCCATGCCTTGATCAGCAGCATCCCGTCGTCGGTCAGCGCGACGGGACGCAGCTCCCTGCCCTCGGGGTCCTTGACGGGTATCTTCCATACGGCCTGCGGCCACACCTTCTCGACGGGTTGCGCGGCGACGCTGATCGCCACGGACGGCGCTTCCGACGGGCCGACCGCGGGCAACGCCCTCCCGTCGCCGGCCCTCTGCAGGCCCACGACCGCCCCGCCGGCGACCACCACCACGGCCGCCGCCGCGAGCAGCGCCTGGGACCTGTGCCTGCGCCGCCGGTGGCCGGTCTCCAGCCGCTCCGCCGCCGAGGGGGCCAGCCGCGGCGCTCGATCGGCCACGTGCTCCAGGGTCCTGCTCAACCGATCTTCGATGCCAGTCATCGCCGCTCCCCACGATCCGACATGACGCCTTCCTCGATGTGCTCGCCCACCGTGGCCCGGAGCTTGCCGAGCGCCCGCGACGCCTGGCTCCGCACAGTCCCACGAGAGATCTTCAGGGCCGCCGCGATCTCCTCGTCGCTCAGCCCCTCGTAGTAACGCAACACCAGCACCACCCGCTGCTTGCGGGGCAACCCGGCCAGTGCCTCCCACAGGGCCTGCTCGTCTTCGCCGGGCAGCGCGTCGTGGTATCCGTGCTCCGGTGGGTCCCAGGCCAGCAGTTCGCGCCGCCGCAATCGCCAGGCCGCCGTGTGCAGCCTGGCCATGGTGGTGCGCACATAACTTTCCGGATTGTCCTTGGCACGCAGTCTCGGCCAGGAGGCGCGCAGCTTCAGCAGCGCCTCCTGCACCAGGTCGGCCGCGTCGTGCGGGTTCCCAGCCAGGACATAGCCGTAACGCAACAGCGCATCACCGCGCTCGGCGACGAACCCGGCGAACCGAGGATCTGCTTCCAACTGCCTCCGCCTTCCGTCGTCCATGTCACCTCTCAGATGGACTTGCCCGGCGAACTGTTGCATCGTCCTGCGGAGAGGCGCGGGAGTCCCCCGGCCGGAACCGGTCACGGGAGGACTCAACAGGGGTCGGAACCGGCCGCGGGAGGACTCAACAGGGGCCGGACGGCACGGGGCGGGAGAGTCCCCCGTCTCATGGTCGGAACGCCGGACAGACCTTAAGGCTGGTTCTGTCCTGCTATCTGGCTATCTGTAGCCATATGCACGTGTCTGAAGGTTTTTGTGCGGCTCTGCCGCTGTTTGCTGTGCGGCCCGCACCACAACATCGGCAGTTCACGCGGGCTCCCTAGCGTGCCGCCATGAGACGACGCATGACGATCACCCTGGGCGCGGCCGTACTGGCATTGGCGATGGCCGCGCCCGCGGTGGCCGACCCCTGGCACCCCGGGTCCGACCGGGCCACACTGACCGGGTTCGCCTCCCTGCCCGCCCAGACGTTCGTGCCCGGGAGCGAGCCGTCGGGGGCCCAGCTCGGCACTGCCCCGGTCAACGGGGTGACCCCGCCGTTCGCCGCGCAGCCGGTGCAGGGGTTCAGCGGCATCGTGCGGCGGCACGACGGCACCTTCGACGTGCTGTCCGACAACGGCTACGGCGCCAAGGCCAACAGCGCCGACTTCCTGCTGCGGGTGCACCGGATCAAGCCCGACTTCCGGCGGGGCGAGGTCAAGGTGCTGGGCGGGTTCGGCCTGAGCGACCCCGACGGCCATGTGACCTGGCCGCTGGTCCGCGCCGACCGGGTGCTGACCGGCGCCGACTTCGACGTGGAGTCGATCGTGCGGACCCTCGACGGGACCTACTGGATCGGCGACGAGTTCGGCCCGTTCCTGCTCCACTTCTCCCCCTCCGGCAAGCTGCTGGAGGCCCCCGTCCCGCTGCCCGGCGTGAAGGCCCCGGAGAACCCGTCCCTCGGCGGGGAGCAGCCCAACCTGGGCCGGAGCAAGGGGTTCGAGGGCATGGCCCGCTCGGTCGACGGCCGCGCCCTCTACCCGCTGCTGGAGGGCACCGTCTCCGGCGATCCGGCCGGAACGCTGCGGATGCACGAGTTCGACCTGCGCCGGCACACCTACACCGGCAAGCGCTGGACCTACCGGCTGGACAGCCCCGACAACGCGATCGGCGACATGATCGCGGTCGACCGGCACCGGTTCCTGGTCATCGAGCGCGACAACCTCCAGGGGGAGGAGGCCAGGACCAAGCGCATCTATCTTGTGGACACCCGTGGCCAGGAGCTGCGCAAGACCCTCGTCGCCGATCTGCTGGACCTGGCCGACCCACGCGGCCTGGGCGGTGCCGGGGAGACCTTCCGCTTCCCGTTCCAGACCATCGAGGACGTCGTGATCCTCGACGACTGGACGCTGGGCGTGCTCGACGACAACAACTTCCCGTTCTCCTCCGGCCGCACGCCGGGCAGGCCCGACGACAACGAGTTCATCACCGTACGGCTGCCGCGTCCGCTCCTGGCCGACCCCCGCGTCTACCTGTGACCGGCCGGCGTCTGTGACGCCGACGTCTGTGAGCCGCCGCCCTCCCGCGGTGCCGGGAGGGCGGCGGCACCGTGCCCCGGTGCAGCCGCGACCCGCCGAATCTCGGCCAAGCACTCTCATCGCAAATCAATCACATCTAATTCGATTATCGGCGCCGAAGGAACAATTCGACGGGAAACGCAGAGCGCCGGAAGCGTGCGCGAATTGCGTTTTCCCGTCACTGCGACACTCATTTAATCTCCGTTAACCGGATCGACGTGCCATCCCACCGGACAGCGGGTATCTCCCGGCTGCCGCCGCAACGGCGGTCTCATCCGATGCCGATTCACTGAAATCACCGACGATACGGAACTAAATGACTCCCAATGACAGCAGGGGCGTCCCGTCTCCGCGGCCCGGCAGGCGGGGCCGGACTTGGATCACCGCGATGGCGGTGATCAGCGCATTTCTCGCGGTATCGCACCAGGCTCCGGCCGGCGCCACCGATAAATCGGACACCGCCCGCCCGCGCTCCGCTTTCCCCAACGGCGGGGCGGCGCTGAACCGCTATTTCAGCATCGCCTCCCAGAAGTCGGCGGCCCGCGCATGGACGGACTGCAGAAACGGATACGCCAAGAATTCCAAATGCGTACGCGGCCCGCAGGGAGCCCGGGGCCCTCAAGGCCCTCAGGGTCTGCCCGGCCCTCAGGGGCCACAAGGTCAGCAGGGTCCGCAAGGTCAGCAAGGCCTGACGGGGCCACGGGGCCCCCAGGGGCCGCAGGGGTCGAGCGCGAGCGTCGCCACGGCGTTCCAGGGCAGCCTCACGTTCATCGGGGCCGTCAAGAGCAACGGGGCGACGTTGATCCGGGACCTGCGGACGGTGCCCCGCTGGGTCGACATCTCATCGGTGGCGAACTACCCCGGCAGCGTGGTCGGCGTCTCCATGGCGAGCATGGGCAACGACATCCATGTCACGGTGCGGAGCGCGATCGGCGAGATCGCCCACACGAGGTGCACCGTGCAGCCCACCCCCGGGACCCCCGGGAACCCGGCGTGGCCGGGTAACTGCACCGCCTTCGTCGATCTGACCCCGCCGAACTGAGCACCGCGACCACGTCGGACCGAGTGCGGCCGGGACCCGGCTGGACGCCCGAGGACGCCGTGCCCGCCACCGGGCGGGCACGGCGTCCTCACCGGGCCGTCCCGCTCCGGTCAGCGCCAGTAGGCGGGGTAGCGGTAGCCGGGCAGTGCCCGGCCGAGGGCCACGCCGCCGAGAATGACGACCACGCCGGCGGCCAGCACGGGGTTGATCAGGAAGACCGGGTCCGGGTCGGTCAGGCCGATCAGGGCCGCGGTCGCCGTCGCGGGCGGGTGCGGGGCGCGCAGCAGGAGCATGGGCGCGGTGGCCAGGCCCGCCGCGACGACGGCGGTCCAGATCGACGGCCCGCTCAGCACGGTGATCGCCAGCGCGAGCGCGGCGGCGCTGAGGTGGCCGAGCATGATGCTGCGCGGCTGCGCGAACGGCGCGGCGGGGGCGACCGCCACGATGGCCGCGCTCGCCGCGAACGGCAGCGCGAACAGCGGGAGGCTGGTCGCGGAGGTCACCGCGGCGAGCAGGAGCAGCCCGGCCAGGGTGGCCAGGGTGGTGACGAGGATGGCGACCGCCGACGGCCGCGCGGGCGCGGCCGAGGGCTTGGACGTCAGGCTGGAGGCAGGGATCGCCATCGGAGATCTCCGTTCGGGCTTCAGGACACGGGATGAGCCGCTTCGGAACGCTGGATGAGCCGCTTCAGGACACGGGATGGGCCACGGGATGGGCCGGGGTCCGACCCGCCCGAGGGCGGACCGGACGCTCCCGCCAGTCGGCAGGCCGGATCAGCCGGACCGGCCGGGTCAGCCGGGCAAACTGGGCCAGCCGGACAGACCGGGTCAGTCGGACAGGCCGCGGAGGAAGCCGCGGATCAGGGCGGCGCTCTGCGCCAGGCGCGTGGTGAGCGGGAAGTGGCCGGCGTCCAGGAGATGGACGCGGGCGTCCTTCAGGTCCCGGGCGTAGGCCCGGGCCCCGTCCGGGCCGAAGATCTCGTCGTTCCGTCCCCAGACGGCGAGCAGCGGCGGCTGCTGGGTGCGCAGATACTCCTGCCAGTCGGGGTAGCGGCCGGGGTTGACCCCGTAGTCGAGGAACAGGGCCAGCTGGATCTCCTGGTTGCCCGGCCGGTCGAGCAGCGCCTGGTCGAACGCCTCGTTGTCGGGGTTGACCAGCGAGACGTCGGGGACGCCGTGGGTGTACTGCCAGTGGGTGGCCTCGCGGGTGAGCAGGCCGCGCAGCGCGTCACCGTTGGCCTGGCTCGGGTCGGCCCAGTATGCGCGGATGGGGTCCCAGAAGGGGGTCAGGCCCTCCTCGTAGGCGTTGCCGTTCTGGGTGACGATGCCGGTGATCCGCTCGGGGTGGCGCAGGGCCAGCCGGAAGCCGACCGGCGCGCCGTAGTCGTGCACGTAGATCGCGTATTTGGTCAGGCCGAGCGAGTCGAGCAGCCGGTCGACGATGTCGGCCAGGTGGTCGAAGGTGTAGTCCCACTCGTCCGCCGCCGGGGCGGAGCTGTGCCCGAAACCGGGATAGTCCGGTGCGATGAGGTGGAACTCGTCGGCCAGCTCCTCCATGAGGTCCCGGTAGGCGATCGACGAGGTGGGGAAGCCGTGCAGCAGCACGAGCGTGGGCGCGGAGGGGTCACCCGCCTCGCGGTAGAAGACGTCCAGCTCATCGATCCTGGCTGAGTGGTGGCGGATTGCCATGACGATCATCCCTAACCATCTAAAAGCGTTTTGCCGGTTGGCGATGCCAAGGTAGCGCGCCACCACCAACCGGTCAAGTCCACTTAGAGGGTTATATTGGAAGCATGACGAGAACGCGGCCACTGCTGGGCGAGCCCCTGGCGCTGGACCTGGTCAACACCGCCTGGGTGGAGCAGGGCGCCTGGGTGGACTTCTTCGACGATTTCGGCGGGACGGAGTCCTGGCTCGCCGAGCACGGCCTGCCCGGCGACGCCGAGCAGGCGAGGGAGCCCCTGGTCATGGCGCGCCAGGCGCTACGGACCGTCCTGAGCGACAGGCTGCGGACCACCCTGAGTGACGGGGAGGAGCGGCCCGGCGCCACGTCCGGCGAGGGGGAGGCCCTGCTCGACGCCGTCCTCGAGCACGGTTCACGGCGGCCCCGGTTGCGGGGCGCGCAGCCGTACGAGGAGATCGTCGTCGACCATCCGTCCTGGCACGCGGCCTGGCTGGCGGCGGCCGACCTCGTCCGCCTGATGGGCGAGCGTCCCGAACGGATCCGTAAATGCTCCAACCCCGCGTGCGTGCTCTGGTTCTACGACACCAGCAAGAACGGCAGTCGCCGCTGGTGCTCCATGGAGACCTGCGGCAACCGCGCGAAGAGCAACCGGTTCCAGAAACGCCACAGGTCCCTGGACTGACGGTGCAGCCCGCTGGAGTTCGGCGGAGACCACCGTCGCCGCCGACCGCGCCGTAACGCCGGCGCCCCGGGGCGGGCAGTCAGAGAGCGCCTTCGGTCCCCACGACGAGAACGCTGGAGCCGGGTCCCAGCTCCAGCGCGGCACGCGTGTCCTGGTCCAGGGAGAGCAGACCGGCCGCGCCGGCGGCGCCGCAGGCCGAGACCCGCACGCCCTCGGCCGCCAGGAGCCTCGCGGCGGCCTCGGCCTGCCCGTCGGTGACGGTGACGAAGGCGTCGGCCAGCCGGGACAGCAGCCGCCAGGCCAGCAGGGACGGCTCCCGGCAGTCCAGCCGCCCGAGCCGGGTCCGTCCGCCGTCGACCCGCGTCGGCCTGCCCGCGCGGGCGCTCGCCAGCAGGCACGGAGCGGCCTGCGGTTCGACGACGACGACCCTGGGCCCCTCACCCCAGCGGTCGCGTACGTACCCGGCGGCCGCGGCCGCCAGCCCGCCCACGCCCGCCTGGACGAAGACGTGCGTAGGCGCCTCACCTGCCTCGCCCGTCTCGCCCAGTTCACCCAGTTCGCCTATCTCGTCGAACAGGACGGTGTAGCCGCGCATGATGTCGAGGGGGACGGTGGTGTAGCCGTCCCACGAGCTGTCGGAGACCAGCCGCCAGCCGTGGCGTCCGGCCGCCTCCAGGGCCGTGGCCATGCTCTCCTCGTAGTCGCTCCCTCCGCGCCGCACCTCCGCGCCGAGGGAGCGCAGCCGGTGGGCGAACTGCTCGGGGACGTCCTCGCTGAGGAACACGATCGGCCTGCCACCAAGCCCGCGCACCGCGGCCGTCACGGACAGCCCGTGGTTGCCGGCGCTGGCGCAGACGAACGGGGTGCGCGCGGCGACCTCCCGCAACCGCTCCTCGGCGGGCCCTGGGCCATGGTCCCCCTCCGTCCCCGTCCCCGCCTCGGCCTCGGCCTCGGTCCGCACCAGCCGGGCGACGGCGTACATGCCGCCCAGGGCCTTGAAGCTGCCCAGCCCCATGCGCCCGCTCTCGTCCTTGACCCGGATCGAGGCGACGCCCGCCGTACCGGCCAGCGCGGGGAGGGGGCGCAGCGGGGTGCGGCCGTAGGCGGGATGACCGCGGAAGAAGGAGCGGGCCCGCACGGCGTGATCGACGCCGATCAGCTCGCGCTCCCTCGCGGTGTAGGTCTCTCGTCCCGTGTTCAGCCAGCTCCGCTTCTCCATGGCGGAAATGCTAGAGAGCGGCGGACGCAGATGCCCTGATCGAGCGCCGAGATCATACGGCCGAGTCCGGGGCCGTTGCCACCGGCACCGCCGCCGCCCCCCCGTGCCGCTACTTGGGGTCGAAGAGCAAGTAGTCGATCTTTCCGTCCGCATCGACAGAGATCTTCGTGCCGTACTTCTGCCCCAGGGGAATGGATGTCAGCCCGACCAGCTCCGTCGGTCTGATGCCGCTCAGTTCGTCCACCGCCAGCCGCTTCAGGCTCTGGGCGATCTCATTGAACTTCCGCGGAGGAATCTCCTTGAGGAAGTCCTGGCTCAGATGCTCGTTCAGCTCGCTCTCGGCAAGGGGAGCGCGATTCACGGCATCCAGATACCACCGCAGCTGCTTGCCCACCGGGCTGTCGGGGATCGCGACCCCCTTGCCGCCGTCAGCACTCGCGCATCCTGTCGGCAGTACGGCGAGCAGTACGAGAAGAGCGGCCAGTGTCCGGGACCGTCGCACCCATGACTCCTTGGGATCAGATAGTTGGGGCGAAATGCTACCGATCAATCTTTCCCGGACCATGAACGTCTACTACCTCCGGTCGCGCTTCTCCTTTCCCCTTCACGATCCGAGGACCCCGGAGGACGGATGACAACCACAACCCCGGCAGTGCTCGGACAGCAGAAAGGCCCTCCCGAAGTTCTGGGAGAGGGCCTCTGATCTGCGGAGGCTCGGGGATTTGAACCCCGGATGGGCGGTAAACCCAAACCGCGTCAGCGGCTCTGATCCTGCCTGTCCCGATCGGTTCCACCTGGACCAATAGGCGCGGCCGGTCCGTCTGGAACGGCGTGGCACGACGGTGGATCGCAACTGGAACTGCAACCAGGAACCGGCTGCTCCGGGTGGGATGATCTCGGTGATGCGCGCCGTACCGGCCGGGGGCCGTATCTCGTGCATGGTGATCACATCGCCCGGCTTCACGTGCCGCCAGTGCTCGAACGTCAGCGGTAGCAGTCTCACCCGCCCGCACTCCCCCGGCTCCAAGGGGTCGCGGCCCTCGACCCAGAGCATGGCGATGCTGAGCAGGGGGTCACCCCCGGGCGTGAGACGGCCGATGTCCCACATGGGCCGGAGCACTACGTCAGGAGGCACAGGTCTCGTCCGGCCTCCCTCCTCGGGGCTCATGAGGTGAAGCTCGGCGAGAACTGCGCCGCTGCGAACCTCACAGCCTCGCCATCCGTACCACTCGGCGTCCTTGTGGAGCCACAGCAGACGGGCGGTGTCGGCCAGCAGGTCCCAGAACTCCGGCGACTGAAGATGCGCGTCGCCGAGTTCTTCAAGAAGGAGGAGGGCTGTCTCCCAGTCATCGCGCTCCAGGTGCTCCAGCACGTCGGCCACACCGACGCCGGCCTCGGTCCGGATGTCGGCAGGGCAGAGCCGAGCAGCCTTCAGGAGGAAGGAATCCTGGAGATCCACGCTCTGATCGTGCCCGACCACGGGCCGGCCCTCAGCTCAGGCGCCTCCTGATCCGTAGGTCCCCAAACGATGACCGGGATCGTTCAGAGCCGTTCGCCGTGCTGCCTGCCGGAGCTCCGATTGTTCAAGGCTGTCGGCAGTTCATGATCACCTACCCGGGCGGCTCCCACGATGACTCCCGGAAGCCCAGCGGATCACCTGCTTGCAAAGACGTAAGCCGATCATGATTGGTCTGCGTCTTTGCTGCTGGGGCCACCGATCGCGTTCCCCCTGAGTCCCTGCCGCTCCCCCTTGATCACCGCTCCATCGGGCACGCAACGGGCACGGTGGCCGATTCGGCGGGTACGGCCGGGACACTTGACCGGCGAGGAGGAGCCTCCGAAGGGTATTGGGCGTCTCCGGAACCACCTCATCGGCAGCCCGTGCCGGCCTCCATCGCGGCACCTATCAGCGGCGAGGAGTGTCAGGTCGCAGCGCGAACGCGCGCACCTCCCCGCCCGGACCAATGATCATCCCGGAGCCGGAGTGCCCCCGCCGGAGGCGTCTCGACTCCGCACTCGACGCCTTGCCCCACTCATCACATTCGGACAAATAGCAGATAAGGGAATTTAACGCCTCAGATTTATATTAGGTGGCCCAATTTTCATATTTAGGAAGTGCCTGGAAGAACTCTAGAAAATCTCTTAAGAACCACATATCCTTCGCTGTGGCACGATCCATAAGGGTCGTTCTCAAACGGGGAGAAACGAAGGGAGTCGACATGCCGGATATCGACCTTGGGGTGGCCACCGACTGGGATGAAGGTGACACCCACGGCCGAATCAAGCTGCGCCAGAACCAGATCTACCCGTCCTCTCCGAAGAAGGACGTGCTCATAAGCTCACCGGTGAGCATCGAGTTTTCGGTGAACACAAACCTTTCCACCTCTCAGGAGGCGGACAAGATTTACTTCACGACCCACCACGGGTCGCAGAAGAAGATCATCGCGATCCTGGACTCCAGCGGGAACCTCCACATCGCCGGCCAGGTGAAGACGGGCCAAACGAACATGACCTACGAAACGGGCATGTAGCGCCTCGTGGTGCGTGGGCACTGGTCCGTCGGCTGGCACAGCCTCGACCGGGCGACGGCCAGCGCGGCCGATAGCGTCCGCCAGGACGACAAAATGCTCACGCCCGGCAGCGACGCACCAGTGCCTGTGTGCGACACCTGATCGAGGCCGGCGGAGTTCCCGTCGGCCCCGATCAGTAGGAAATGGCTACCTCTGCTCGGATAGGGCCCGCCGCCTCGAAGAGGCGTGTTGTGTCCATCGCAAGGTGTCGAGCAGTTGTTGACGCGGAAGGTGATTGCACTCCGAATGCTCATCTCCGCAAGATCTCGATAGATTTGCACCATCAGCGTCAAAGTACATCGAAATGGTCAAGCTAATTGGATGGCACGCCCGCTTCTTTAGCCTCCTGAGGGAACTCCCGGGCTGCTCCTGCTGAAGTCGTCGAAATCGACGTCTCCGCCAGCCGTTCGAAAGTTGTCGCTCAGCCCATCCGTCGCTATTTCGCGGGTGCCCTGATCCTCACCGGTGCGGTGAGAGGTGGCACCGCTGGCCCTGCAAGAAGAAGTGCAGTAATCACGGGCACAACCCCAGCTGTGAGGAGGACTGCAAGAAGCAGGGGCACACCTGCTTCAAGAGGACCTGCCTCAAGGACTGTACGAGCCACGCCGACAGGTGCCCGGAACGTACGGGTGGGGGCGTCGTCTTCCGGCAGCGCAAGGGCAGGAGCAAGCTCACCCTTCAGTGCCCTCCCGAGCTCCTCGCACTATTCGCTCCTCGCACTATTCAAGGTGCACCACAAGCTCCAGGCCGCGGACCGACTCAAGACGGGGGATCGCTGGGAGGATCACGACCTCGTGTTCGCCACCCGGTACGGCGGTCCGATCGAACGCACCGAGGACTGGAAGATTCAGAAGAGGGGAGTTCTGGGAGTTCACGACCCGATTGTTCCTGGTGAGAGCTCAGCAACGGACTAACGCCTTCGTGATCGGCACCTTCTGATCCGTAGATCCCCGAACGATGTCCAAGGCCATTCAGGATCGTTCGCCGCGCTGGCTGTCAGTCGCCCCGCTGTTCAGGTTCGTTCGGCTCAGTTCATGATCGTCCACCCCGGTGGCTCCCAACGTGGCTCCCGCAACAAACGGATGAAAGCGGAGCGGGACTCTGGCTGCGCGATGCTTCGTGGCCTGCGGTGGAACACACATGCGATCGGACCAAGCCGCCTCCATTCCGCATGCTCAGGCCCGAAATCCTGTACGCCAGTAGCCTCGATCATCAGCCTGGGAACCCGCGACGACGCTATTACGCCAAGCCCGGCGCCCCTGTGCATGCCGTCCACCGTCCTGGCTCATGCGGTCGCGCACGACGAACAGGCCCCAAGCCGGCCCTCATCTTTGCGTGCTTCCCATCCACGGGTGAGCGCTCAGCCCCGCTGACCGGGACGTTCCACGATCACCGACGTCAGCAATGCCGTGCTCCACACCGCTCCCTTGCGGGCGGTGGGCTCGTCGCTGCCAGGCATGAACGCATCGCGCAGCCAGACGGTCCGAGTTCCCAGGTAGCGGTAGGTGGCCGGATCCAGGATCTTGTATTCGCGGAAGGGCCGCGTATCGCCGGCGCGCTCCAGCCAGAGGCCCAGCCCACTGCGACCGGCGGCGTCGCTCACGCCCTGCTCGATCCGGACGCCGGGAATGAGCGCCAGAGCGCGGAACATGGCCGCCTCCAGCCGCGGTGGCATCGTGCCGTACCTGCTCAGATAGAGCATGATCACGCGATAGGCGCGGGCGTCGGCGGGTTCGACGCTCTTGGGCACCCCCTCCTCGCGGGCTCCCTCGATCCAGTGACGATCACCTGTGATCTTGGCCAGCAGCTTCCTCGGGTCAGTGGGCAGCTTGCGTAGCCTGGCGTCGTACTGCTGCGGCGACAGGTCGTCATCGCCGGGATCCAGCGGGTTGTGTTCCTTACCGACGGTGAGCTGGCCGTCCTCGCCGAAGCTGGCGGCCTGCCTGCCGTCATAGCGCAGCCATTGTTCCTGGGTCTTGGTCGTCTCTGAGTTCGGCTGCTTGTCCAGGGTCTTGGTGTAGTGCCACTGGGTCGGCAGCGGCACCTGGGCGCTCCTACGCCTGCTCGCCACATCGGCGGCGCGGACCAGCACCACGTTGGAGTCGAGCCGAATGACTGAGGGTGTAGCCGCTGGCCCCGGAGCAGGCGGTTGCGGCCATAGGGTGGCCACGGCGACCGAGGCGGCGGCCCCCAGCGCCCCGATCGCAAGCAGGCGACGCCCCACTGATCGCCTGCGCCCCCGTATCCGCTTCAGCAGCCGCCGGCGCTCCGAGATGATCCACTCATGGCCGGGCTCGGGGACCTTGGCACGCCACTCGTGCAACGATCGCAGGTCATCCATCGAAAGACTCCTCTCGGGTCATCGCGGGGTCGTGTCCGCCGAGCGCCTGGCGTGTCCTCGTCCTGGCTCGGTTCAGGCGGGATCTGACAGTGCCGATCGGGATATCCAGTGCACGGGCCACGTCCTGATATGACATGTCGGCCCAGGCCACGAGTAACAGCACCTCCCGATCACCGGGTGACAGCTTTGCCAGCGCCGCCGCCAGCCCGGCCTGCTGTGCGGCGACCCGGTCATCGACACGCTCGGCGTACGGCTCGGCGATCTCGTCGATGCCGCTGCGGACCAGCGCCCGGTAGAACCGAACCTCCACACGTCTGTGCCGGCTGATGAGCCGAGCGGTGATGCCGTACAGCCAAGGCCGTGCGTCAGAATGGCTCATGTCATAGCGGCCACGGCGCCGAAAAGCGGCCAGAAAGGCGTCGGAGACGATGTCGTCGGCAAGAGAGGGGCCCAGCCGCCGGGCAACGTAACGCCGTAACGCGGGCGCGTGCCTGTCGAACAGGTCGGCGAAGGACTCCGGGTCGTGCTCCGACCGCCGTATCAGCTCGGCGTCGTCAGCCCTACCGGATTCGTCATCGGTCACATGGTGCTCCCATCCCTGAGCGGTGGTTCACCAGCTTTCGCCCGAAGGGTCGGCACGAGTTCGTGTCAGGGGATGTGATCTGCGTCACGCAGCGATCAGATCGCGACGCGGCCCGCGACATCTGATCGGAAGGTTCCCAAACGATGTCCAGGGCCGTTCAGGCCAGTTCGCCGCGCAGGTCGCGAACGATCCGCCTGTTCACATCAGTCCAGCTCGGTCCGGGGTCGTATGGCCCGTTGGCTCCCAAGTTGGCTCCCAGAACCGGAGTGCCGACGATTTTACAGCGCGTGACCGTTACGGCGGACGCATGGCCTTCTACCTGGGGCGGAGCGATACAAGCACGCCGCCCTCCTCATGATCATTGCACGTATATTGCATGGCACCGGAAGACTGTGCTGTGCGTACGCTGCCCTCGTGGACAGAGAGACGCTCGTTCAGCTCCTGGACAACGCAGGCGAAGCAGGCCGTGCATGCCGTCGGGCGCTCATGGCTGGGGCGTCCTTCGAGATTTGGCCGGACCCGGTCGAGGTGCTCCCCCTGACCAAGATCTACCAGCGTCGCGCGCGCCTTACCCGCCGGATGGACATCCCGTCCCTCGGCTTTGACGAGGCGGTCACACAGCTCTGCTCCTATGGGCTTCAGCACCTCATCCTCGGCATCGTCAAGAGCACCGAGTCCGACTATCGCTTTCAGCTCTTCCTGTCTCCCGACGCGTCACGCGTGGTGGCTTGCCTCGGCGTCAACAAGCAGCGTGCGCGCTCGGCATGCACCGCCCCTGACTGATCATCCCGGAGCTGGCGGCCCCCGCCGGAGGCATTGCTTGGTTGCGTGATGAAGCGGGAGGATCGGCGGCATGGATGTGCGGCGATCTTTTTGGTATCAGCTTGGGTCTGCGTGCACCTTCATCTTCTGCGGGTGGAGCGGGGCTGGTGCGGTGTTCGGGCTCTCTGGGTTTCGCGGGCCCATGCCGGATGCTTGGCTGACAGGACTGTGGGTGTTTCTCTCTCTGAGTATTCTGCTCAAGCTTGTTGCCGGAGTCGTATATCTGGTGCGAAAGCGAACTGCTCAGGATGTGAAGGATGGCCCAGTCGTTGGGTGACCGATCGCAGGGATACCCGGACCGGCTTATTGGCTAGAGAAGCGTGTGCGGCGGCTCGACTGGCCGGTTGTGGCGCCAGACGGATCGGCCGTGGGTAGCGGCGGCGTGTCGGCGGTCGGCGCGTTGGCTGGCTGCGGCGCGGCAGCCGTACGGCGATGCCCCGCGCGACGCCCGCGCCGTGACCGGCCCCCAGGTCGCAGCGCGGCGCGGGGACGTCGACGCGGGGCATACGGCGGCGCGGCGCGCCGCTGCCCCGACCTTGAGCCGCTGACCCGCAGCGAGGACTACAAGGCGTGGAAGGCGCTCCTGAAGCGGGCCGGTGTCCGTGACGCTCGGCTCCACGACGCCCGGCACACGGCCGGCACGCTCCTGTGGAACAGGGTGTGCATATCCGTGTGGTTCAGGAGATCCTCGGCCACGCGCGGGTGACCACGACGGAGCGCTACACCCACGTGGCCGGCGCGCTGATGCAGGACGCGAGCACGCGCATGGGGGCCGCTCTCTGGGGCGACGGGTGACAACTGCAACCCCGGCAGTGTTCAGGCAGCAGAAAGGCCCTCTCCCGAGGTTTCGGGAGAGGGCCTCTTGATCTGCGGAGGCTCGGGGATTTGAACCCCGGATGGGCGGTAAACCCAAACCGCATTAGCAGTGCGGCGCCATAGACCTGACTAGGCGAAGCCTCCTGGTTGCCGTGTGGCTCAGCACAGAGTACCGGCCATCCGCCAAGGCAGCAAAGCGGCCACCGGTCGCGTCGCCGAGAACGGGACCGGTGAAGTTATCCACCATCTGTGGATAACTTGCTCCACAACTGTGGACAGAGTCAAGTCTTCGCAGCTCGACACGGTGGATATCTTGTGGATTCTCGTAGTGCGAGACACGGATTCTCAACCGGCGGACACAGCAGGGACTCCCTCCCCGCCCACACCGGAGGCGGGGACACGGGGAGGGAGTCCGAGTAGATCACGGGGATCAGACGGGGTTGGCCTCGCCCTCGATCTCGATCTTGATCTTCTTGCCGACCAGGACGCCGCCGGTCTCCAGGGCCTGGTTCCAGGTCAGGCCGAAGTCCTCACGGTTGATCTCGGTGGTGATGGAGAAGCCCCACAGTTCCTGGCCCCACGGGTTGGTGCCGGCGCCGCCGTACTCGACGGTGAGCTCGACCTGCTTGGTGACGTCGCGGATGGTGAGGTCGCCCAGGACGGTGAACTCGCCGCCGGAGTAGCCGACCACACGGGTGCTGCGGAAGGTGAGCTCGGGGAACTTCTCCGCCGAAAGGAAGTCGTCGCTGCGCAGGTGGCCGTCACGGTCGGCGGAGCCGGTGGTGATGCTCTCCGTCTTGATCGTGAGCTCGGCGGAGGAGTCGAGAGGGTTCTCGGCGATGGTGACGGTCCCGGAGAACTCTCCGAAGTTGCCGCGGACCTTGCTCACCATCATGTGCTTGGCCATGAAGCCGATCCGGGTGTGGGCGACGTCGATGGCGAAGGTTCCGGGGGCCGGAATCTGCAGGTCTTCCCAGGTCCGAGTGCTCATGTCTACTCCCGATCGAGATGCTTGCCGTGAGGATGTTTGCGACAACAGATTTCTACACGAGGAATATTCCGCACGTCAACTATCGTCGGATACAGTGTGGACGTGACCCTGTTTGACGATTCCCGACTGACCGCCATGGGCCTGCTGGCCGAGGCCCACACCGGCCTGTCCGCGAAGATGCACCTGTCCTTCTCAGCGGCGGGACTCTCAGACATCGACTTCGAGACCCTGATCCGGCTGGCGCGCTCACCCGGCCAGCGCCTGCGCATGAGCGATCTGGCCGCGCAGACCAGCCTGTCCACCAGCGGGGTGACCAGGGTCGTGGACCGGCTGGAGCGCGAGGGGCTGGTGGCGAGGCAGGCGTGTGCCAGCGACCGCCGGACCTCCTACGCGACCATCACCGAGGCGGGCACCGACCGGCTCGGCGCCGTGCTCCCCCAGCACCTGGCGGACATCGAGACCTGGTTCACCGGCCTGCTCACCCCCGAGCAGCTCAGTACCTTCCTCGCCACGCTCAGGATCATCCGCGACGCCGTACGGCCGTGCGCCACGGCGGGGGCGGAGCTCACAGCGTCCGGATGACGGAGGGCGCACAGCGTCCGGATGGCAGAGGGCGGCACACAGCGTCCGGCCGACGGGAGCCCCCGTCCGGACGGCGCCGGATGACGGGAGTTCCCCTCGGCCGCTGAATGACGGGAGCTCCTCTCGGCCGCCATCGGGCGGGGAGACTCCCTCATCCCCACTCGGGCAGGTGAAGTCCCCGTCCGATCCGCCCTCGGGCAGGTGAAGTCCCCGTCCGATCCGCCCTCGGACAGGTGAAGTCCCCGTCCGCCGTCGCGCGGCACCCGCGGATCTAGCGCTGGGCCTGCGTCTCCATCTGCCGCTGCTCCGGGATCGTGAGGTCACCGCGGAGCTTGGCCATCGCCCGCGAGACCGTGCTCTTGACCGTGCCGACGCTGATCCCCAGAGTCTTGGCGATCTCCGGTTCGGTCATGTCCTCGTAGTAGCGCAGCATGACCGCGGCCCGCATGCGGGCCGGCAGCCGCTCCAGAGCCTGCTCCACCCGCTCGGGCAGATAGCCGTGACCGTGGCCGCCCACCAGAACCGGCTCGGGGATCTCCTCTGATGGATACTCCTCCAGCTTGCGCCGCCGCCACCAGGAGATGTTGATGTTGATCATCGCTCGGCGCACGTAGGCGTCCAGGGCCGCGCGGTCCTGGATGCGGTCCCAGGCGAGGTACGTCTTGACCAGCGCCGCCTGGAGCAGGTCCTCGGCGTCGCTGGGCTGCCCGGTGAGCTGGTGGGCGGCGCGTAGCAGCGCGGGACCGCGAGCAACGACGTACTCGCGGAACTCCTCGTGGGTCCCGCCGGTCACCGCGATCACCAGCCCGTGGTCAGGGTGCGTCTCGTGGCCAGAATCGCAGCCGGAGCCCATAATTCGGCTGAACCGGAACCTATATTTCATCCCCTCAACGGCAAAAACAGCCCAGCCCCGTGATCACCGAGCCGCGGGACATTGGGTGCGGGTTTGCCCCAATGTGGGGGACAACGCGTTGCACCAGGGATGGGAATTTTGATACGTGGTCGGACACCTGCCGGAGTTATTGGCGCAAGCGGACGGCGGGACCCCGGCAGGCATGTGACGCTAACGGGGAAACCTCGGCGAAACATGGGGAGTGGCGATGCCGTACCGCAGCGTTGACCGCCGCCGCGTACTGGCCGCGGCCGCGCTCGGCCGGACCCTGGAGGAGCCGGGGGCGGTCTCCGACGACGGCGAGCTCCTCCAGGCGGTCACCGGTGAGATCCTCGACGTCAGCCCGCACCTGATAGTCGTCGACACCCCCGAAGGCCGTGAGGAGCGGCTCGTCATCGCGCCGTGGGCGACGGCCTGGCGCGGCGAGGCCGTCGCCCCGGCCGACCTGCCGCTGGGCACCCATGTGGTCATCAGGGCGCTCCGGTCCGGCCGGGTGGTGGACCGGATCTGGGCCGACATCACCCGGATCACCGGCGTGATCCAGTCCATCGGCTCCGGCTCCCGGGACCGCACCATGGAGCTGTACTGCGGGCCGCACCGGGGACGGCGCACGGTCGTCATCCCCTACCGCGCCTCGGGGCGGCTGCGGGTCCGGCACCCGCAGTTCGAGCCCGGCTACCTGTTCGACGCCATCGGGGTCCGTGAGGACGGCGTGGCCCAGGCCCGGCTGCCGGCGACCTCGCAGCCGCCCTACCGGTGGACGGCGGTGCCGCAGCCGCCCCCCGGCTACAGCGGTGTGCAGTCACGGATCTCCGGCACCGCCACCTGGTCGGACGCCTTCGACTGCGACGAGTCGGGGGCGGCCTACCCCATGTTGGAGCGCTCCGACGCCGACTGCGAGGACGCCGGGGTGTCCTGCGCGGGCCTGCCCTACCTCGCGCTGGGCTCGACGCTCAACGTGCGCAACGTGTGCGCCGGGCGCACCTCGGTCCTGCCCGTCGTGGCCTGCGGCTGTCTGGCCGGCCGGTTCTGCGACCGGTGCCTGGAGTGCGGCACCTCCCCGCGGGGCCGGATCGTGGAGCTGTCGGCGACCGCCTTCGTGGAGCTCGGCGGCGACCTGACCAGAGGGTGCTTCAACGCCCGGGTCGGATTGGGGTGACAGGGATGCTGACGACGATCGCCGCCGCGCAACTGCCGGTGCTGGGCGCGCTGCTGGCCGCGGGCGCACTGGCCAAGGTGCGGACCGTGGTGAGCGAGTCCGAGCCGGGCGCGCTGAGCAGGCTCGGGCCGGCGGTGCTGGTGGCCGACCGCTGGCGCGCGCCCGCCATGCTCGGCTGCGCGGCCGTGGAGGCGGTCCTGCTGGTCGGCCTGGCGGTGACCGGCCATCCCCTGTTCCGGTGGGGCACGGCCGCCTTCTTCGCCGTGTCGACCTACGTCCTGTGGGAGCTGCGCCGCCGCCGCCCGGACGTGGGCTGCGGCTGCTTCGGCGAGGTCAGCGCCATCCCGGTGGGGCTGCGCTCGCTGGGGCGCACCATGACGCTGACCGCCATGGCCGTGGGCACGGTCTGGACTCCGCCGGTCTCCGGCTGGTCGACACTTGCCAGCATCACCTGGCACCAGATCGCGGCCGCGGCCGGCGGGCTGCTGGTGCTCGCCGCCCTCTCGCCGGAGATCGAGGAGGCCGCGGCCCGGCTCCGGCACCGTGCCCCCTGCGAGCAGCGCCCGCTGGATCCGGCGACGGCGCTCAACCGGCTCCGTTCGAGCACCGCCTGGCGGGCGCACGAGGGACTCCTGTCGAGCACGGACCCGGTCGACAGCTGGCGGGAGCTCTGCTGGCGGTTCTTCGTCTATCCGGGACGCAGCCATACCGGGGACCCGGCGGACGTGGTCTTCGCGGTCTATCTGAGCGGGCGCCATCCGGCGGTGCGGGTGGCGATGGTCGGCGCCGACGGGCGGCAGATCGAGATCGGCTCTCTGCGGGAATCTATCCCCGTATCGGCCGGGCACTAGAGAGCCCTAGATTTTCCTACCCAGCGCGATTCGGCTCTATATGGCTCTCTAGCTTCCCCACTAGAGAGCCATATAGAGGTCTAGGAGACTCTCACACTATATCGAACGTATGTTCACATGGGCTGGGAACGCAGGAACTTTCCGAAGTGCGGCACGGTGAACGCGATCAGTCCGCGCTCGGCGCTGTAGATCAGGCCCTTCTTGATGAGGCTGTCGCGGGCCGGGGAGAGGCTGGACGGCTTGCGGCCGAGCCCCTCGGCCACCTCTGCGGTGGCCACGGGCTCGTCGCCGATGGAGGCCATCGCGTGCATGTAGTCACGCTCGGCCGGGGTGGCCCGCTCGTAACGGCTGCCGAAGAAACCGACCGCGAGCTCCTCCTCGGCCTCCGGCGCCGAGACCCTGATGTCGTCGACGGTGATCGGGCTGCGCAGCGCCAGATCCCAGGCGACCTTGCCGTATGCCTGGACGAAGTAGGGGTAGCCGTCGGCGGCCTCGTAGAGCGCGTCGAGGGCCTCCTGGGTGAACGCCACGCCCTCGCTCTCGGCCGGGGCGATGAGCGCCAGATCGGCCGCCTCGCGGTCGAGCCGGTCGATCCTGGCGTAGCGGAAGAGCCGCTCGGAGTAGCTCTTGCTGGCCGACAGGACGCTGGGCAGGTGGGGCAGGCCGGCGCCCACCACGATCAGCGGGCCGCCGCTCTGGGAGAGCTCGTGGCAGGCCGCGCAGAGCGCCGAGACGTCGGGGGTCTGCACGTCCTGCATCTCGTCGATGAACAGGGCGATGCCGACGCCGAGGTCGGTGGCCACCCCGGCCGCGTCGACGAACAGCTCGGTGAGGTCGATCTCCAGGTCTCCGGAGTCGGCCCGGCCCCGGCTCGCGGGCACGTCGATCCCGGGCGACCAGTGCGAGGTGCCCTTGGCCGCCGACGGATCGCGCATCGCGAACGCCTTGAGCACGCCGAGGAACTCCTCGATGCGCTCGGGCGCCCGGTGCCGGGGCGCCAGCTCACGGATCGCCAGGTGCAGGGCGGCGGCCACGGGACGCCGGATCGACTGGTCGGGCCGCGCCTCGATCTTCCCCGTCCCCCACAGCCGCTGCATGGCCATCGACTTGAAGGTGTTGAGGAGGACGGTCTTGCCGACACCGCGCAGACCGGTGACGACCATGCTGCGCTCCGGGCGGCCACGCGCCACCCGCTCCAGGACGATTTCGAACTGCTGAAGCTCGCGGTCGCGCCCGGCGAGCTCTGGGGGACGCTGCCCCGCACCGGGGGCGTAGGGATTGCGCACGGGGTCCACGCTCTCGGACTTTATGACGGGATATAGCGGCCGACGTAGATTTCCGTAGAAAGCGCTACGGCGTGTCGCGCGATGCCGGACGGAACCCCGCAGAACAGGAGCATGTGCCGTCGGCCGCGCCGCGAGCGTCGCCATGACATCACTCCTCACCTGCGGAGACATCGTCCGAACCCGTGTTCGATCCGGTGCCTCAGACTGTAGCGCGGCTTCGAACACAGGACCGAGATTTCCCGGAGAAAGCTCAGCTAAAGAATGTCGGCGCCCCGCCGACATGGATCAAACCGGGACGGAAGCCATCAGGGTCCGGGCCGCCACCGCCTCTTATGACTTTCCGGGCCGCCACCGCCTCTTATAACTTGAGGTAGCCGGTCAAATACAATGGAGGCTTGTCTCTGTCGGTTGGATGGCGAGTCGGCTGTGGGGTGGCAACAGGTGAGCAGCTCTCCGTTGATGACACGCGTCCGGGCGGCCGCCGCGCTGGCCGTCGGCTGTCTGGCGGCGGCCGCGTGCAGCGCGACCGCCACCTCGCAGCCCGCACAGCCCGCGCAGCCCACCTCGACCCTCACCCCGGCGCCCGCGCCGCCGACCCCCTCGACCAGGCCGACCACCTCCAGCCCGTCCCCCGCCGCGAGCCCGACCTCGACCGCCCCGCCGAAGTTCTCCGCCAAGGTGACCAAGGTCGCCCGTGAGCGGCTCCGGCACTCCTGGCGGCCCGGTTGCCCGGTCCCCGTCGGCGACCTGCGGCTGATCACGATGACCTACTGGGGCTTCGACGACCGGCCGCACACCGGCGAGCTGGTGGTGAACAAGAGCGCGGCCGACGACATCGTCACGGTCTTCAGGCGCCTGTACGACTGGCGCTGGCCGATCCGCAGGATGGAGCTCGTCGACGTCTACAAGGGCGACGACTTCGACTCGATCGACGCCGACAACACCTCGGCCTTCAACTGCCGCCCGGCGACCGGGTCCAGCAACTGGTCCCAGCACGCCTACGGCAGGGCGGTCGACATCAACCCCCGGGAGAACCCCTACCTGTCCTCCGACGGCTCGGTGGCGCACAAGAACGCCCGCAAGTTCGCCAGGCGCCCTATCGACGCGCCCGGCGTGAT
>NZ_JBSFPS010000057.1:0-40113 GCF_053588315.1 Streptosporangium sp. NPDC003464
CCGCAGGCTGTTCGCCAAGGCCGGCGGCGTCAGCCCGGCCCTGTTCAGCTTCAACTCCAAGGGCGCCTGCCCGCAGTGCCAGGGGCTGGGGATCATCTACACCGACCTGGCGTTCATGGACGCCGTCACCTCGACGTGCGAGGTCTGCCAGGGGCGGCGGTTCCGGGAGGAGGTGCTCCGGCACACCCTGCGCGGCAGGTCGATCTCCGACGTGCTGGAGATGACGGCGGGCGAGGCGGCGGAGTTCTTCACCGAGCCGAAGCCCGCCCGCGTCCTGCGGGCGGTCAACGAGGTGGGGCTGGGCTACCTCAAACTCGGCCAGCCCCTCAGCAGCCTGTCCGGCGGCGAGTGCCAGCGGATCAAGCTCGCCGGCGAGCTCCACAAGACCGGCAGCGTCTACGTGATGGACGAGCCGACCACCGGGCTGCACATGGCCGACGTCAGGCACCTGCTCACCATCATGGACAGCCTGGTGGACGCCGGTAACACGGTCATCGCCATCGAGCACAACCTCGACGTCGTCAAGCACGCCGACTGGATCGTCGACCTCGGCCCCGACGGCGGGGACCAGGGCGGCACCGTCGTGTTCGAGGGCACGCCCCGGCAGCTCCTGGAGGCGGCCGGCTCCTTCACCGCCGAGTATCTCCGCCGCGACCTGGGTCAGCCGTAGTATTTCCGGGCGCCGTCGTGGAGCGGGACCGGGTCGGTCTTCGGGGCGTTCTCGCGGGTGATGCCCCTGGCCGCGGGGTGGACCTTCTCCAGGTCCGCCTTGCGGTCGAAGATCAGCTTCGCGAGGTCGCCCGCGAGGGCGGGATCCATCTTCTCGTTCACCACCAGCAGGTTGGGCACCGCGATCGTGGGGACGTCGGCGGGGGTGGCGTAGACGTCCTTGGCGATCGTGCCCTCGGTGTAGACCTGGCCGTGCTCCCTCCGGACCTGGGCCAGCACCCCGTCCAGCGGGACGAAGGCGACCCCGCCCCGCAGCGAGGTCACCAGGTCGGTGATGCCCGGGGTGGGCAGCCCCCCGGACCAGACGAGGGCGTCGAGGTTGCCGTCCTTGATGCCCTGCACGCTCTCGGGCAGGCCCAGCGCCTGGCGGCTGACGTCCTTGTCCGGGTCGAGCCCGGCCGCCTTCAGCAGGCGCAGCGCGATGACCTCGGTGCCGGAGTTCGGCGACCCGGTGGAGACCCGCTTGCCCTTGAGGTCGGCGACGGACTTCACGCCCGACCCGGTGGTGGCCACCACCTGGGTGTAGTTGTCATACAGCCGGGCGACGGCGCGGATCGGCTGGGGCGCGGTGAAGGCGCCCTTGCCCGCGACGGCGTCGGCGGCGGAGTCGGCCAGGGCGAAGGCGAGGTCGGAGTCGCCCCTGACGACCCGCTGGATGTTCTCCACCGACGCGCCGGTCGCCTCGGCCGTCGCCTGGTAGCCGGGGATGTTCTTGCCGATCTGGTCGGCCAGGGCGCCGCCGAGGACGTAGTAGACGCCGGTGGTGTTGCCGGTGGCGATCGACAGCCGCTTGCCCGCGGAGCTCTGGCCCGCGCCCTGTCCGGCGGATCGGTCGCCGCCGCAGCCGGCGAGCAGCAGCGCCCCCGCCGCCAGCAGGACCGCCACGTGTCTGATGCTCATGATCGTGCCTCTCGTGTCCGCGTAACCAGATGCACCGCGATGGCCAGGGCCAGGACGCCCGCCCCGACGAGGACCGGGACGGGCGACAGGAACAGCAGCAGGACGGCGGCGGCGGCGCACAGCACCCGCTCGACCGCCCCCGCGGGAGCGAGCAGCCGGCCGCCGGTGGCGGCGGCGAGCGCCGCCACCGCGAGCGCCGAGACCGCCGTGGCCGCGAGGATCTCCCACACCGGCCCCTGGGCGAGCAGCGCGGAGCCGGCGGGGGTCAGCACCAGGGCGAAGGGCACCAGGAACGCCGGCAGCGTGTATTTCCAGGTGGCCATCATGGTCCGGTAGGCGTTGCCGCCGGTGATGGCCGAGGCCGCGAAGGCCGACAGCGCCGTGGGCGGGCTGACCTCCGACAGCACCGCGTAGTAGAAGATGAACATGTACGCCTCGGCCTGGCTGACTCCCAGGTCGGTCAGCGCGGGCCCGATGATGACCGCCGCGATGACGAACGAGGCCGTCACGGGCACGGCGAGGCCCAGCAGCAGCACCGCCAGCGCGCACAGCAGCGCGGTGACGGGCAGGATCCCGCCCGAGGCCCCGACGATCAGCGAGCTCGCCTTCAGTCCCAGGCCGGTGAGGGTGACGACGGCGACGATCATCCCGGCGGCGGCGCAGGTGGCCGCGACCGGCAGCACCCCCGTCGTCCCCGCGGCCAGCGCCCGCACCGCCCGGCGGGGGGTGAGCCGGTGGGCGGGGTCGAGGAAGGACAGCGCGAAGGCCAGCAGCGTGGCGTAGACCACCGCCCGGAACGGCGACTGGCCCAGCGCCATCAGGATGACGATCACGAACAGCGAGCTGAAGTGGTAGCCGGACCGCCTGAGCAGCGGCCAGAACCTCGGCGCGTCCACCTCGACCGACCGCGTGCCGTACTTGCGGGCGTCGATCTCGATGGCCAGGAAGATGCCCAGGTAGTACAGGACCGTGGGGATCAGGGCGTAGACCAGCACGGTGAGGTATCCGACCCGCAGGTATTCGGCGATGATGAACGCCGCCGCGCCCAGCGTGGGGGGCGACAGGATCGCGCCGATGCCCGCCGCCGCCAGCACTCCCCCGCCCTGCTCACGGGGGTAGCCGGCCCTGCGCAGGATCGGCCAGGCGACGCTGCCCACGCTCACCGTCGTCGCGACGCCCGATCCGCTGACCGTGCCGAGGAGGAACCCGGCGAGGGTGACCGTACGGCCGGGCGCCGAACGCGAGCGGCGGAAGGCGGCCAGGGAGACGTCCACGAAGAACTTCCCGGCGCCGGAGTGGTCGAGGACCGCCCCGTAGACGGTGAACAGGATGATGTAGGTGGCCGCCACGTCGAGCGGCACGCCGTACACGCCGTCGGTGCCCATCACGAACGAGACGACGATCCGGCTGATGTCGTAGCCGCGGTGCCCGACGACCCAGTCGAAGGGCAGGTAGCCGCCGTAGTAGGCGTAAGCGACGAACACCAGGCAGACCGCGGGCAGGATCCAGCCGACGGTGCGCCGGCACGCCTCCAGCACCAGCAGGGAGATGACCACGCCGGCGGCCACGTCGAGGGCCGTCGGGTCGAACGCCCGCCGGATGAAGTCGTCGAAGACGGCCAGCGGGTAGAGGCACACCACGAGCGACAGCCCGGCCAGCGCCCAGTCGGCGGCGCCCGGACGGTCGCCGCCCCGCCGTCCCGGTCTGTAGCAGACGAAGATCAGCGGCAGCACGACCGCCAGGAAGGTCATCCGGTACGGGAGCACGGGACCGGGGCGGAAGGCCCAGTAGAGCACGTAGAGGGAGAGCCCGAGGGCGACCAGGGTGACGGCCGCCGCCACCCGGCCCGACAGCCGCCGGGCGGGCCGCTCGGCGTCGAACTCCGCGATCAGATCATCGGGTGATGTGGTCTCCGTCAAACGCCGTCTCCACGTGTGAGCCGCCGGTCTCTGACGGGAAGTTACCCAGGAGGCTGACATCGTCCCGTCAGAAGGGGATCACATTCTGATCGCGATTGCGCGAGCCCGCCCCCCCTCAGCCGCCTGAGGTGTCGAGCTCGGCCTCGGCGCCGGGGACGGCGAGGTCGTAGGGGTCGTCCAGCCAGCCGGCGGGCAGGTGGACCCGGTCGCGCGGATGGGTCTTGCCGCGGGGCGCGTCGACGCCGTCGGGCCAGGGCTGGGCGGGATCGAGCTCGGCGAGCCCCTCCCGCAGGGAGGCCAGGTCGGCGGAGGTGGCCAGGCGGCGGCGGAGGTCGGCCCCGACGGTGAAGCCCTTGAGATACCAGCCGACGTGCTTGCGGAAGTCGGCCACGGCGTGCGGCTCGCTGCCGAAGCACTCCGTCAGCAGCGTGGCGTGCCGGTCCATGGTCGCGGCGACCTCCCCCAGCAACGGCCGGGCGCGCTCCGGGCTCCCCTCGCACGCGGCCGCCAGGTCCCTGAACAGCCAGGGGCGCCCGAGGCAGCCCCGGCCCACGACGACGCCGTCGCATCCGGTCTCGTCCATCATCCGCAGCGCGTCGGCGGCGCTCCAGATGTCGCCGTTGCCGAGCACCGGGATCTCCGTCACCGCCTCCTTGAGGCGGGCGATGGCCTCCCAGTCGGCGGTGCCGCCGTAGTGCTGGACGGCCGTGCGGCCGTGCAGGGCGACCGCGGAGACGCCCTCCTCCACCGCGATCCGCCCCGCGTCGAGGTAGGTCAGGTGGTCGTCGTCGATGCCCTTGCGCATCTTCATGGTCACCGGCAGCGTCCCGGCGTTGCGCACCGCCTCGCGCAGGATGGCCCGGAGCAGGTTGCGCTTGTACGGCAGGGCGGAACCGCCGCCGCGCCGGGTCACCTTGGGCACCGGGCAGCCGAAGTTGAGGTCGACGTGGTCGGCCAGGTCCTCCTCGGCGATCATGCGGACGGCCCTGCCGACGGTCACCGGGTCGACCCCGTAGAGCTGGATGCTGCGGGGCTGCTCCGCCGGGTCGAACCGGATCATCTTCAGCGTCTTGGCGTTGCGCTCCACCAGCGCCCGCGTCGTGATCATCTCGCAGACGAACAGGCCGCCGCCCTGCTCGCGGCAGAGGGTCCGGAAGGGCGCGTTGGTGATCCCGGCCATGGGGGCGAGGACGACGGGCGGCCAGACCTCGAGCGATCCGAGTTTCAACGACTCCACCTGGTTGTTTCTACCGTACGGGGCGCGGCGGGACGAATCACCGCTGGGTAGGGTTGTCCTTGGCGTAGCCAGACGTGACACCGGAGGCCACGGATGCTTCTGCGACTGCGGATCGCCCTGCCCGACCAGCCGGGTTCCCTGGGCAGGATCACCCATGTCCTCGGCGCCGCCGGAGCCGACATCACCCAGCTCGTCGTGCTGGAGCGCGGCGAGGGCCGGGCGGTCGACGACATCACCGTCTACTGGCCCGACTCCGCTCCCCGGAAGCCGCTCGTCGAGAGCCTGCTGGACATCCCGGGGGTGAGCGTCGAGGGCGTGTGGGGCACGCGGGAGGCGCCGGGCACCTATCCGGAGCTGGAGATCCTCAAATACATCACCACGGCGGGGGATCGCGCGCTGGCCACGCTGCTCGACTCCATGCCGGTGCTGTTCAGCGCCGACTGGGCGGCGGCCGGGACGGAGGAGGACCCGCGCGCGGTCGTCCACTCCAGCTGGCGCGCCCCGGCCGAGATCCCCTTCCCCGCCGACACCCCGGGCCGGCCGACGGCCGTCACCCTCGACTCCGGCCTCCACGTGATCTCCGCGCCCCTCCCCCCGCTGGCCCTGACGCTCCTGCTGGCCCGCGCCGACGGCCCCGCCTTCCACCGCATCGAGGTGCACCGCCTCACCCGGATCCTGGAGATCTTCCTCACCCTGCCCGCGGTGGAACGCGGGGTCGCCCGCCGCCTCCGCCTCCCCGGCTGACCGACGGTTACGCAACCACTCGGAAAACCCGCTAGAGTTCTCTCGTTGCCGCAGGGAGAACACCCGGCGAAAACACGCGGAAGTGGCTCAGTGGTAGAGCATCACCTTGCCAAGGTGAGGGTCGCGGGTTCGAATCCCGTCTTCCGCTCGGAAGGGCTTTCAGGGCTCTCACTCCGGTGGAGTGGCCGAGAGGCGAGGCAACGGCCTGCAAAGCCGTGTACACGGGTTCAAATCCCGTCTCCACCTCTGGTTTCAGCGAGGACGATTAGCTCAGCGGGAGAGCGCTTCCCTGACACGGAAGAGGTCACAGGTTCAATCCCTGTATCGTCCACCACCTGTATGGGCAGGTCAGGATCTCCTGACCTGCCCATACGCGTTCCCGGGGCCGATGCCGCGCCCCGGCGGGGCGGGGCGGCGCCTGCTGCGCGACCCCGACGGGCGTGTGGTCGAGCTCCAGGCCGGCGGCTGGGCCGCCGCGGTCCCGACGGCGGAGTGATCTGCCGGCCCTCGGGGTACGGAGGTGTGCAGGAGCGGGACCGGGCCCGCCGGCGGGACGTGCGCCCGCCCGGCCGGGCCCTGCGAGCGAGGGTCACGGCTCCAGCCGTCACAGGGCGTCCGGGGGGTGCCACCGCCGAGGCCGCCGCCGGGCGCCACGGGTGCCA
This sequence comes from Streptosporangium sp. NPDC003464, assembly GCF_053588315.1. Lineage (NCBI taxonomy): Bacteria > Bacillati > Actinomycetota > Actinomycetes > Streptosporangiales > Streptosporangiaceae > Streptosporangium > Streptosporangium sp. NPDC003464. The sequence continues at coordinate 6,192 of NZ_JBSFPS010000057.1, forward strand.
CGCCGGTCCTCCGCGGCGCCGTCGCCTCGGGTCCGCGAGCAGGGGGATTCCATGACCGAACACATCCCGGCCCCGGGTGACCTGGGCCGCCGGGTCGCGCATCGCCGTAAGTCCCTCGGCATGTCCCGGGAGCAGCTGGCCGAACGGGCCAGGATCGATCCCGGCTATCTCGGCTACCTGGAGGAGAACGCCGCCTCGCCCGGCACCAGCACCGTCAACCAGCTGGCCGCGGCCCTGGGCACCAGCAGCGAGGAGCTGCTCGGCGGCACCATGGACCTGCCTCCGGGGCGCGGCCCGGCGGGCGGGCGGCCCCGGCTGGAGAAGCTGGAGGCCGACGAGTGCATGCGGCTGATCTCCCCGGGCGGCGTGGGGCGGGTCGCCTTCAACACCCCCGCCGGGCCGGTGGTGATGCCGGTCAACTACGTGATCCACCACGGGGCCGTGCTGCTGCGCACGGCCTTCGGGGGCCCGCTGGACGAGGACCTGCGCACCGGCGTCGAAGGGGTCGAGTTCAAGATCGCGTTCGAGGTCGACCGCATCGACGACCCCAACCGGCAGGGCTGGAGCGTGCTCGTCCGGGGCCCGGCCCATCACATCTCCTCCGAGGAGGAGCAGGCGGCCGTGGTGGGCGCGGGCGTCGAGCCGTGGGCGGGCGGCGAGCGCAAGCTCTACATCCGCATCACCCCCACCGAGATCTCCGGCCGCCGCATCCACCACGTCTCCGCGTAGTCCGCACCGGGCCGCGGTGCCGGTGCGTGGCGTCGGCGTGGCCGGGACCGGCCGGGTGCTCCCCGAGGTGCAGAGCAGGTCACCGAGCGGGGACAGCCAGGTGGGGGGCGGGACGAGACCTCTGGGCGTCACCCGGGACATCACCGTGACGTGGCCCGGCACGCTCGCGCTGACCGTCCCGGTGGTGGAGGTCACCGCCTTCGACCACAGGTCCTTCAGCGAGCAGGACGACGCGCCTCCCATGCCCGCCTCGTCCCGGTCGTGCTGATCGTCAATTCGACATAGTTCATCAGAAGAGACCAAGGATCAGCGGGAAATGGGGGCCGCAGTGACTGGACCCCCGACTTGACCGCTGTGATCCCGGCCGCCGGCTACGTCCGCCCTCCCCCCGCCCCGGGGAGCCCGGCCTCGGAGGCCAGCAGCCCCGCCCGGGTGCGGTTGGGCAGGCCCAGCTTGACCAGCATGCGCGAGACGTAGCTCTTGATCGTGGCCTCCGACAGGTGGAGCCTGCGGGCGATCTCGGCGTTGGACAGGCCCTCGCCCAGGCAGCCGAGCACCTCCACCTCCCGGTCGGTGAGGTCCGCGATCCGGGCGAGCGCGCGCTCCCGGGCCGCGTCACGTCCGGCCGAGGCCGTGAGCAACCGCCGGGTGGCCGCCGGGGACAGCACGGTGTGCCCGTCGGCGGCCACCCGCACCAGCCCGATCAGGTCCTCCGGCGGGGTGTCCTTGAGCAGGAAACCGGCGGCGCCCAGGCTCATGGCCCGCAGCACGTAGCCGTCGCGGTCGAAGGTGGTCAGCACCACGACCTTCGGCGGCGCGGGGAAACGGGCGATGTGCTCGATCGCGGCCAGCCCGTCGACCCCGGGCATGTGCAGGTCCATCAGCACCACGTGCGGCCGGTGCCGCACGACGGCCTCCACGGCCTCGGCCCCGTCGTACGCCTCGCCGACCACCGTCAGGTCGTCGGCCACGGACAGGATGGTGCGCAGCTGGGCGCAGACCATGCGCTCGTCGTCGACGAGCAGCACCCGGATCACGGGGACACCCGGACCCCGTCGGCGGCCTCCGTGGAGCCCGGCGCGGCCCTCTCGCGGGCCGCTCCCCCGCCTGGGGCGACCGGCAGCGAGGCCCGCACCTCGAAGCCTCCCTCCTCGGACGGCCCCGCCCACAGCGAGCCGTGCACGAGCTGCACGCGCTGGCGCAGGCCGCTGAGCCCGGTGCCGCCCTCCCCGGCCACCATCGCGGCACCCCTGGCCCCTCCGGTGTCGCGCACGCAGACGTGGAGCAGACCGCCGGCGTAGCCCACCCGGACGGTCACCCGTGCCCCGGGCGCGTGCTTGTGCACGTTGGTCAGCGCCTCCTGGACCACCCGGTAGGCGGTGCGGCCCACGACGGGCGGGGCGGGGACCGGCTCGCCCTCGGTGGCGAGATCGACCTCGACCCCCGCCGCCCTGGACTCCTCGACCAGACCCGTCAGGTCCAGCACCACGGGCTCGGCGGTGCGCGCGGAGCCGAAGGTCTCCTCCGAGCGCAGCACGCCGACCAGCTCGCGCAGTTCCTCAAGGGCCTGGCGGCCGACCTGGCGCAGCTCCTCGGCCGCCTCGCGGACCACCTCGTCGCGGGCGATGGTGCGCAGCGCGCCGGCGCGCAGCACCATGAGGCTGACCCGGTGGGTGACGACGTCGTGCATCTCTCCGGCGAGCCGGGCCCGCTCCTCCGACCTGGCCTGCTCGGCCATCAGCCGCTGCTCGCGCTCGGCCCGCTCGGCCCGCTCGGCCAGCGCCTGCAGCAGCCGCCGCCGGGAGGCCAGCCACATGCCCAGCAGCGCCGGGGCGATCCCCACGAGCGAGATGGACGCGGTGTTCAGCAGGACCTCGGGGACCGGCCCGGAGATGTTCCAGGGCCGGGCGAACAGCCCCGACAGCAGCAGGACGGCGGCCCATTCACGCGGGCGCCCCCGGCCGTGGACGCCGACCGCGTAGATGGCGAACGGCACCGCCGACGGCGTGATGAAGGCGCACAGCACCATGCACAGCAGGACCGGGAGGACCGGCGCCCGCCGCCTGAGGATCAGGGCCAGCCCGGCGGCGAGCTGCGCGGCGGCCGCGGCCCACACGCTCCACGACAGCGACGCCTGCTGGGAGAGCGCCTGGTTGAGCGTCGCCGCGGCGCTCAGCCCGCCGACGGCGACGGCGAGGGCCGTGTCGGCCAGGACCGCGCGGGATGGCTTCCAGTTCACGCGGTCACGCTATCCACCGGCCCACGCCCGTGCCAGCGGCCGGCCGGCACCCGCAACCAAGGGGGTACGGCGCCGCAACTTTCGTCGATCCGGCCCGCAACCTTGTCCGCTACCGCGGGCCGGTACGGAGGCCGAACCCTGGACGGGACAACCATTCCCGAGGGGAGACCCCCGTTGAACGTTCTTACCCGGATAAGCCTTGCGAACCGGGCACTGGTGGCACTTCTCGCGATCGGGGTGCTCATATTCGGAGCGATCGCCACCGTCTCGCTGAAACAGGAGCTGCTCCCACCGTTCTCCATGCCCGTGGCGAGCGTGACCGCGGTCTATCCCGGGGCCGCGCCGCAGATCGTCGAGCGCAACGTCACCGAGAGGATCGAGGAGGCCGTAAGCGGAGGCGTCGGCCAGAAGAAGGTCACCTCCTTCTCCAGCGACGGCCTGGCGGGCGTCTCCATCGAGTACGACTACGGCACCGACCTGGACCAGGCGATCCAGGACCTGCAGCAGCGGATCGGCCGGATCCAGCCGCAGCTGCCGCCCCGCGTGGTCCCGCAGGTCGCGCCGGGGATCTCCACCGAGTTCCCGGTCATCCACCTGGCGGCCTCCGGCGATGACGAACGGCTGCTGGGCCGGCGGCTGAGGGAGCTGGTCCCCGGTGAGCTGAGCGGCATCGACGGGGTGAGCCGGGTGGTGGTCGGCGGCGAGCGGGCCCAGAGCGTGGAGGTCCGCCTCGACCAGGACGAGTTGAGAGAACGGGGCCTCACCGTCGACGCGGTCGCCGCCCTGCTCGGCTCCAGCGGGTCGGTCGTGCCGGCCGGCACCCTCACCTCCGGCGGCGAGTCGTTCGCCCTGCAGATCGGAGAGGGCTTCGACTCCCTCGCGGACGTGCGCGGCCTCTACCTGGCCCCGAAGGTGACGCTCGCCGACGTCGCCGACGTCCGCGTCGTCGAGGAGCGGCCCGAGACGGTGACCCGCACCGACGGCAGGGCCAGCCTGAGCGTGGCGGTCATGGCCAAGCCCACGGGCAACACGGTGGCGATCGCCGAGGAGGTGAGGAAGCGGCTGCCGGCGCTCACCCGGTCCCTGGGCGCCGCGACCTCGCTGACCGTCTCCTTCGACCAGTCGGAGTTCATCCAGGAGTCCATCGGCGGCCTGGCCACCGAGGGTCTGCTCGGGCTGGGCTTCGCCGCGCTGGTCATCCTGGTCTTCCTGCTCTCCTTCCGCTCCACCGTCGTCACGGTGATCTCGATCCCCCTGTCACTGGTGGCCGCGCTCATCGGCCTGTGGGTCAACGGCTTCACGCTCAACATCCTGACGCTCGGCGCGCTGACCATCGCCGTCGGCCGGGTCGTCGACGACTCCATCGTGGTCGTCGAGAACGTCAAACGCCATCTGGACCACGGCGAGGCCAAGCTGCACGCGGTCCGGACGGGCACCCGCGAGGTGGCCGGGGCGGTCACCGCCTCCACCCTGACCACGGTGGCGGTGTTCCTGCCGATCGCGTTCGCCGGCGGGATCACCGGGGCGCTGTTCTCCACCTTCGCGCTGACCGTCACCATCGCCCTGCTGGCGTCGCTGCTGGTGTCGCTGACGGTGATCCCCGTGCTCGCCTACTGGTTCCTCAGGGCGCCCAGGACCGCGGTGACCCGTGAGGCCGTGGAGGCCAAGGAGCGCGGCGGCCTGCTCCAGCGCGTCTACGTCCCGGTCATCGGGTTCGCCGTCCGGCGCCGGTGGGTGACGCTCCTGGCCTCCGCCGGGATCCTCGTGGTCACCGTGGGTATGGCGGGCCAGCTCAAGACCGACTTCCTCGGCAGCTCCGGGCAGAACACCTTCCAGATCCGCCAGGAGTCGGCCGCGGGGACGAGCCTGACCGCGGCCGACCAGGCGGCCCGCGAGGTGGAGAAGGCGCTCAAGGGGGTGCCCGGCCTGGCGTCCTACCAGGTCACCGTCGGCCCCGACCGCAGCGAGGAGGGCGCGGCGCGCAACGTCGCGACCTTCTCCGTCACCGCGCGGAAGGGCACGGACATGAAGGCCCTGCGGGAGGCCGTGCGCGCCCGGGTCGACAGGCTGGCCGCCGCCGGCCCCGGGATCGGCGAGGTGACCGTCCAGGAGGACCAGGGGGGCCTGACCGCCACCGACCTCGCGGTCACCGTGTCGGCGGCCGACGACGCGTCGCTGGCGCGCGCGGCGGAGCTGGTCGGCGACGCCGTACGGCAGACGCCCGGGACCTCCGAGGTCAAGGCCGGGCTCGCCGAGACGGCCAGGCAGATCGCCGTGCGGGTCGACCGCGGGGCCGCCGCCGCGCGCGGGCTCACCGAGGCCCGGATCGTCCAGGCGGTGGCCCGGGTCACCCAGGGCGAGCAGGTCGCCAAGGTCACCCTGGACGGCGCCGAGCGTGAGGTGTCCCTGCGGGTCGACGCCCCCGCGGGCGACCTGGCCGCGCTGCGGGACCTGCGCGTCCCCACCCCGCTGGGCCGGACCGTCAAGCTCGGCGACGTCGCCCGGGTCGAGACGGTGACGGCTCCCACCCGGCTGACCCGGATCGACGGGGAGCGCGCGACCACGGTCAGCGCCAAGTTCTCCGGCCAGGACCTCGGCGCGGCGAGCTCGGCGCTCAAGAGGCGCCTGGACGCGCTGCGGCTGCCCGCCGGCGCCACCGCCGAGATCGGTGGGGTCAGCGAGCAGCAGTCCAGCTCGTTCAACAGCCTGTTCGCGGCCCTCGCCGCGGCGGTCCTGATCGTCTACCTGATCATGGTGGCGACGTTCCGGAGCCTGGCGCACCCGCTCACGCTGCTGATCTCGATCCCGTTCGCGGCGACCGGCGCCCTCGGCCTGCTGGTGGCCACCGGGACCCCGCTGGGCCTGTCCAGCCTGATCGGCATGCTGATGCTGGTCGGCATCGTGGTGACCAACGCGATCGTGCTGCTCGACCTGGTCCGCCAGTATCGCGAGGGCGGCATGAACGCCCGTGAGGCGGTCGTGGAGGGCGGTCGGCACCGGGTCCGCCCGGTCGTCATGACCGCGGTCGCCACCGTCTGCGCGCTGACCCCGATGGCTCTGGGCCTGACCGGTGACGGCGGCTTCCTGTCCAAGCCCCTGGCCGTGGTCGTCATCGGCGGCCTGACCAGCTCGACGCTCCTGACCCTGATCCTGCTGCCCACCCTCTACACGATCGTGGAGGACGTCAAGGACCGCTTCCGGCGGCCCCGCCACCCCGCGCCCGCCCCGAGCCCCGAGCCGGAGCCCGCTCACGCGGGCTGATCATCGGCGGTCCCGTCACCGGGGGCGGCGCCCGTGCGCCGCGCCCGGTGCTCGGCCACCCGGGCGCGGGTGGCGCACCGGGGGGAGCAGAAGCGCCGGGGGCTGCCGGCGGAGGAGTCGGCGAAGGGGCGGTCGCAGCCGCCGGCGGCGCAGATCCCGCCGGGGACCCGCTGGTGGTCGGCGAGGAGCACGGCGAGCGCCATGGCCGAGGAGGTCAGGAACCATTCGGCCCAGGGGGCGTCGTCGTGGCTGTCGACGTGCAGGTGCCAGGTGCTGCGGCCGTGGTGGGTGGTCAGCCGGGGCGGCCGGGCCCCCTCGGCCAGCATCCGGTTGAGCAGCGCGGCGGCCTCGTCGACGCCGGCCGCCGCGAAGACCTCGCGGAGCCGGGCCGCCACCACCCGCATGGCGGCGACATCCTCGGCGGTGAGCCCGAGATCACCCGACGGGCCAGGACGGCCCCGCTCGGTGACGGGCGCGTCCGGACCGGGCCCGGGGGCGACGGGACCGTCCGGGCCAGGGGCGACAGGTCCGCCCGGGCCGGGAGCGACAGGACCGCCCGGGCCGGGAGCGACAGGTCCGTCCGGAACAGGCGCGGAGACGACAGGAGCGCCCGCGCCCGGACCGGGGGCTCCGGACCGCTCCGGTGCCCGCTCGCCATGGGCGCGCAGCACCGCGCTCACGCTCTCGACGGTCGGCGCGGCCAGCAGAACGGCGGTCAGGTCGGCCGCCCGGTCGGCCATATTCCTGCTGGAGTGACTCACAGCCATTACTGTAACGTCTTGCAGATGAGTAGACGTTACAGGCTCGGCGGCTATCTGGCCGGCGCCCTCGCGGCCCGGACCGGGGACGAGATATCCAGCCCCGCGCTGCTCCTGCTGGGACTGTCGGTCACCGGATCGGCGACCGCCGCGTCATCTCTCCTGGCGGGGCTGACCATCTCCTCGGCGGTGGGCGGCCCGGTCTTCGGCGCGCTGCTGGACCGCTCCCCCCGCCCGGGCCGCCTGCTGGCCTGCGCCCTGGCGGCGTACGCGGCCGCGCTGCTGGTGATCCTGCTGGCGCTGGGGCACACGCCCATCGTGCAGCTCGTCGGGGTGGCCGTGCTCGCCGGACTTCTGGGCCCGGCGCTGGCCGGCGGCTGGACGGCCCAGCTTCCGCTGGTCGTCACCGGACGGGACATCCGGCGGGGCAGCGTGCTGGACGGGCTGACCTACAACCTGGCGAGTCTGACCGGGCCCGCACTGGCCGGGGTGCTGGCCACGGCGGCCGGGGCCCCGGCCGCCGTCGTCGTCTCGGTCGTGCTGGTGCTGCTGGCCGCCCCGGCGGCCTGGCTGCTGCCCGCCCGGCCCGTCAGGGAGGGCAACCGCCCGCTGTGGCGGGACCTGACGGCGGGCTTCGCGGCGATCGCCCGGATCGCGGGCCTGCGGAGGGCGACGGTCACCACCATGGTCTCCTTCGCCGGGGTGGGGATGATGGTGGTCTGCGCCCCGCTGCTGGGCGTCCGGCTCACCGGGGAGGCCGGGCACGGCGCCCTGCTGCTGTCGGCACTGGCGGCCAGCGCCCTCACCGCCAACGTGGTCATGGCCAGGCGGCCGCCCGCCGTACCCGACAGGGTGCTGCTGATCAGCACGCTGTTGCTCGCCGCGGGTTCGGCGCTGGCCGCCGTGGCGGGCTCGCCGGCGGTGGCGGTGGCCGCCGCGGTCGTCGCCGGCCTCGGCCAGGGGCCCCAGCTCACGGCGGTGCTCGCGGTACGGCACCGCGAGGCGCCCGAGCACCTCCGGGGCCAGATCTTCACCACCGCGGCCAGCCTGAAGATCAGCTCCTTCGCGGTCGGCTCGGCGATCGCCGGGCCGCTGGCCACCTGGTCGCTGCCCGGCGCCCTGTTCACGGCGGCCGGGATCCAGCTCCTCGCCGCCCTGGCCTACCTGCTGACCGCGCGGCCCTCAGGGCAGCAGCTCCCGCCAGATCGCCCGCATGGCCTGCTCGTGGGCCCAGCCGGGGCCGCAGCCGGGCAGCCCGAGTAACACGTCGCCCGCGAGGCTGTCCATGATCCGGCACATCCGCCTCGCGTGGTCCTCCACGTCGTCCACCGGCCGGAACAGGCCCTCCCGCACGCCCCGGGCCACGATGGCGGCCAGCTCCTCCACCCACGTGCCGGTGAACCCGGCGATCCGGACGAGCGTCTCCTCGTCCCGCGGCGGGCGGGCGATGACCTGCGCCCACAACCGCCAGCGGACGTCGTGCGGACCGCCGGGCAGGTAGAGCTCGGCCAGCCGGGCGACCGCCTCGCGCGGGTCGGCGACGGCCGCGAGCTCCGCCGTGCGGCGCTCGGCCAGCTCGTCCTCGCTGAGCAGCAGCGTCGAGACGAGGATCCGGTCACGCTTGCCGAAGTAGTACATGACGTGACCGCTGCTCATGCCCGCCCGCTCGGCGATGTCCCGTACCCGTAACCGCTCGGGCCCCACCTCGTCGATCGCCAGCAGCGCCGCCCGCAGCACGTGCGCTCGCACGTCGGGGCGCTCCAGCTTCGCAGTCATGGGATATACCGTACAGGTTTAGAATGCTGCTCAAAGTTTGAAAACGGTTCTAAAAGGAGCGGGCTGTGCGGCTGACACCTGCGGAACGCGACCGGCTGCTGCTGTTCACCGCGGCCGGGCTGGCGCGGGCCAGGAAGGCGAGAGGTCTTCGGCTGAACGTGCCGGAGGCCACCGCCCTGATCGCGGACACGGTCTGCGAGGCCGCGCGCGACGGGGCGCGGCTGGCCGAGGCGGTCGAGGCGGGCCGCGGGGCCCTCGGCCCGGACGACGTGCTGCCCGGCGTGGCCGACGTCGTCACCGAGGTGATGGTCGAGGCGGTCTTCGACGACGGCACCCGGCTGGCCGTGGTGAGCGACCCGTTCGGCGGGGGCTCGCTCGGCGGCGAGGCGCCCGGCGCGGTGATCGGGGCGGCCGCCCCTCCCGCCGGGGAGGACCCCGGGGCGGAGGCCGTCGAGGTCGAGGTGCTCAACACCGCGACCGTACCGATCAGCGTCACCTCGCACTTCCACTTCTTCGAGGTCAACCCCCGGCTCCGGTTCGACCGGGGCGCCGCCTACGGACGCCGGCTGGCCGTCCCCGCGGGCTCCACCGTCCGGTTCGACCCGGGCCGCGGCCGTACCGTCAGGCTGGTCCCGATCGGCGGCGCGCGGGTGGCGATCGGCTTCGCCGGGCTGGTGGACGGGCCGCTGGACGCGCCGGGCGCGTTCGAGCGGGCCATGGAGAAGGCGCGGGCCTGCGGCTATCTGGGCAGCGGGCCGGCGGAGCGGGAGACGGCGGAGGAGAACGGGCGATGAGCGCGTACGGCCCGCGCAAGGGCGACCGGGTCAGGCTCGGCGACTCCGGCCTGGTGGTCGAGGTCGAGCACGACTCCCAGAAGGCCGGGGAGGAGTTCCTCGCCGGGTTCGGCAAGACCGCCCGCGACGGCCTGCACCTGAAGGCCGCCTCCATCAGGGAGACCTGCGACCTGGTGATCAGCAACGTGCTGATCCTCGACCCGTTCCTGGGCGTGCGGACCGCCTCGATCGGCGTGCGCGAGGGGCGGATCCACTCCGTCGGCCGGGCCGGCAACCCCGACACCCTGGACGGGGTGGACGTGGTGGTCGGCACCGGGACCACGATCGTGTCCGGCGAGGGGCTCATCGCCACCGCCGGGGCGATCGACACCCACGTGCACCTGCTCAGCCCGCGCATCATGGAGGCCTCCCTGGCCTCCGGCGTCACCACGATCATCGGCCAGGAGTTCGGGCCGGTCTGGGGCGTGGGGGTGAACTCGCCGTGGGCGCTGCGGCACGCCTTCAACGCCTTCGACGCCTGGCCGGTGAACATCGGCTTCCTGGCGCGCGGCTCGTCGTCGCACGAGGCCCCGCTGGTCGAGGCGCTGGTCGAGGGCGGCGCGAGCGGCTTCAAGGTGCACGAGGACATGGGGGCGCACACCCGCGCGCTGGACACCGCGCTGCGGGTCGCCGAGGAGCACGACGTGCAGGTGGCCCTGCACACCGACGGCCTCAACGAGTGCCTGTCGGTGGAGGACACCCTGGCGGTCCTGGCCGGCCGGACGATCCACGCCTTCCACATCGAGGGCTGCGGCGGCGGCCACGTGCCCAACGTGCTCAAACTGGCCGGGGTGGCCAACGTCATCGGCTCCTCCACCAACCCGACGCTGCCCTTCGGCCGGGACGCCGTCGCCGAGCACCACGGGATGATCGTCTCGGTGCACGGGCTCCGGCCCGAGCTGCCGGGGGACGCCGCGCTGGCCAGGGACCGGATCCGGGCGGGCACCATGGGCGCCGAGGACGTGCTGCACGACCTCGGGGTCATCGGCATCACCTCCTCCGACGCGCAGGGCATGGGCCGGGCGGGCGAGACGGTCCGCCGGACGTTCGCCATGGCCGGGAAGATGAAAGGCGAGCTGGGCGCGCCGGAGCGCAACGACAACGAGCGGGTGCTGCGCTACCTGGCCAAGCTGACGATCAACCCGGCCATCGCGCACGGCCTGGCCCACGAGGTCGGCTCGCTGGAGCCGGGCAAGCTGGCCGACATCGTGCTGTGGCGGCCCGACCACTTCGGCGCCAAGCCCCAGCTCGTGCTGAAGGCCGGCTTCCCCGCCTACGGCGTGACCGGGGACCCGAACGCCTCCACCGACACCTGCGAGCCGCTGGTGCTGGGGCCGCAGTTCGGCGCCTACGGCGCGACCGCCGCGGACCTGTCGGTGGCCTTCGTCAGCGGGGCGGCCGCCGGCGCGGCGGGCGACCACATGACGACCCGGCGCCGCCGGGTCGGCGTGCGCGGCACCCGTGGCATCGGGCCCGGAGACCTGGTCCGCAACTCCCGGCTCGGGTCCGTCCAGGTGGACGCGCTCGGTCAGGTCACCCTCGACGGCGACCCGGTCCGCTCGGCCCCCGCCGACTCGGTCTCGCTCAGCCGCCTCTACTTCCTGTGACGCCCAGTCCGCTTCCCGTTCCTGTGACGCCCAGTCCGCTTCCCGTGACGCCCCGCCCCGTGCGCGCCCCCGCGACGTCTCCCCGGGGACACGGCCGTTCCCGCCTCTCCGGCGCCCCGCCCAGCCCCTTCATCTCTTGTCCCTGATCTCTTGGTCCCTGATCCACGAAAAGGAGCCCGCCGTGTTCTTCATGCCGCCGGAGTGGCACCCGCACACCCGCACCTGGATGTCCTGGCCGGTCTCCGGCTACGCGCTGGCCGACCCCGAGCCCTCCTACCGCGCGTGGTCGGCCGTGGCCAACACCATCGCCCGCTACGAGCCGGTCACCATGGTGGTCGACCCGAGCGAGCGCGGGTCGGCGGCCCGCTGGCTGGCCCCCGGCGTCGAGGTGGTGGAGCAGCCGCTGGACGACTGCTGGATGCGCGACAACGGCCCGACCTTCCTGGTGGACGGCAGGGGCGGCCTGGCGGGGGTGGACTGGACCTTCAACGGGTGGGGCTGGAACGTCCACGCCAAGGACGACCTGGTCGCCGCGGCCGTCCTGGAGCGGGCGGGGGCCGCCAGGTTCCGTTCGGAGATGGTCAACGAGGGCGGCGGCATCCACGTGGACGGCGAGGGCACGGTCATCGTCACCGAGACCGTGCAGCTCGGCGACAAGCGCAACCCCGGCTGGACCAGGGAGCGGGTCGAGGCCGAGCTCCGCGCCCGGATCGGCGTGGAGAAGGTGATCTGGCTGCCGCGCGGCCTCACCGCCGACTACGGCAGGTACGGCACCAGCGGCCATGTGGACCTGCTCGCCTCCTTCGCCCGTCCCGGCCTGGTGCTCTGCCACGTCCAGCCCGACCCGGACCACCCGGACCACGAGGTCACCCGGGAGAACCTGGCGATCCTGCGCTCCTCGACCGACGCCCGGGGACGCCGGCTGGAGGTCGTCGAGCTGGTCGCCCCGGAGACCCGCGAGGCGGACGGGGAGCTGGTCGACTACTCCTACATCAACCACTACCTGGCCAACGGCCTGGCCCTGCTCTGCTCCTTCGACGACCCGCGCGACGCGGCGGCGGCCGAGATCTTCGCCAGGCTCTTCCCGGAGCGGACCGTCGAGACGGTGGACGCCCGCGCCATCTTCGCCCTCGGCGGCGGGATCCACTGCATCACCCAGCAGCAGCCGCGCCCCTGACCGGCCCGCGACCGGGACAGGGGGCACCGGACCGCCCGGCGACCTGTCCGGATGAGGCCACTGTAAGAAGAAGATCTTGTCAATATGGGTGATTAATGCGAATACTTGCCGTTTGTTGTTATTCCGAGAGAGGCATCGCAATGAAGCGCGTCATTGTTCACAAGCCTGGCACCGTCACGCTCCGCGGGGCCGCCAGTCCCAAGCACGTCGGCTGAGACCGAAAAACACAGAACCGGCGCTCAGCGATGGGCGCCGGCCTCCAGAACGACATAGATAAAGGAGACTGGTGAGCCGGGGACCGCTCCCATCAGAAAACCCGCCCCTCCCTCCTCTGCTCCTGCCTCCCGTGGACGCCGACCGGCGCCTGCGGGGCCCCTACACCGCCGGGGGCGCGATCGCCTCGGCACTGGCCTCGGCGGCCCGGCCGGATCTGGTCGCCCGCTACGACATAGAACTGCGCGCCATGGCTCCCGACCTGCACGGGCTGGTCCCCGCCAGGCGCCGGTCGGTGGCCGACCGGCTGCCCAGGGCGGAACGGATCCTGGTCCACGCGCCCCGCCGTACGCTCCGCCTGTCCAACGGGCTGACCGAGCTCGTCGGCGAACACCTGGCGGAGGTCGGGCCGCGGACGCTCGTGGTGGAGAACGCCCACCGGGCCGACCCCACCGACCGCGAGCTGCTGGCGGTGCTGCGGCGGCGGATCGCCCCGCGGCTGCTGACCGTCGTGGTCGGCGAGCAGGCCGTACCGGATGAGCCCCTCACTCCGGAGGAGCACGACGCGCGGGCCGAGGAGCTGGAGCGGGAGGGGACGGTCGGCGCACGGCTCGGAGCGATCCCCTACCACCGCGAGCACGGCACCGATCCGCACAGGGCGGTCGAGGCCCTCCGGTTCGCGGTCGAGTGGTGCCTGGACGCGGGCTGCCACGACGCGGTGGTGGAGCTGGGGCAGCGCGCGCTGGCGCTGACCGACCCGGCGGCCGAGCCGGAGACCTGGTGGCGCTTCCTGCACAGCACCGCGACCGCGCTCGGCTCGCTGAACCGCGAGGACGAGGCCGAGGCGCTGTTCGACCTGGCCAGGCGTGAAAGCGTCTCCCCCCTCACGCACGCGGCCGCCGCCTACTCCACCGGGATGCTCAAGGTCCGCCACCACGACCCGGCCCGGCGCGATCTGGACGCCGCGCTGGCCTGGGTGAACCAGGCGATCGCCATCTCCACGCTGCTGCCCGACCCGCGCGAGCGCGCTTTCAAACTGGGTTTCGACCTCAACGGCCGGGCGCTGGTGGAGGTACGGCGGGGCGACCCCGCCAGGGCGCTGGAGCTCGTCCAGGAGGCGGTGGAGCTGGCCGAGCGCGACCTGCCGCCGGGCGAGCACCCGATCCACCGGCTGGTGCTGCTGGCCAACCGGGCGCAGCTCGCCGTCATGCTGGGCCGCCCCGAGGACGCCCTGGAGGACCTGGACGCGGTGATAGCGGCCGACCCCGGCTACCCCGACTACTACATCGACCGGGGCAACCTGCTGCACCGGCTGGGTCGGCGGGAGGCCGCGATCGCCGACTACGAGACGGCGATGCGGGTCGGCCCGCCCTTCCCCGAGCCGTACTACAACCGGGCCGAGATCCGCTTCTCCGCCGGCGACCACCAGGGGGCGCTCGTCGACCTGGACCACGCCCTGGAGCTGGACCCGGAGTTCGTGGACGGGCTGGCCAACCGGGCCGGGCTGCTGGCCGCGCTCGGCGACCACGGCAGGGCCAGGGCCGACGCGGAGGCCGGGCTCGCGCTGGATCCGGCCAACCCGTATCTGCTGTGCGCGCTGGGCCAGGTCGAGATGGCCGAGGGTCACCACAAGGAGGCCCGGGCCGCGTTCGACCGGGCGCTGGAGGGTGCCCCCTCGCTCGCGGCCGCCTGGGCCAGCCGGGGGATGCTGGCCTTCGAGACCGGCGACCCGGAGGGCGCGGTCGCCGACTTCACCCGCGCCCTGGAACCCGGCGCGGACCCCGCGCTGCTGTTCAACCGGGCGATGGCGCTGCGCGCCGCGGGGCGGGAGGAGGCGGCGGTGGCCGACCTCACCCGCGCGCTGGAGCTGGCACCGGACGACGACGACATCCGGCGGGAGCTGGCGGGCCGGCCGCCGGGGCCGTGACGGCGGGCTGACGGCAGGCTCCAGGGCCGACCGCGAGGGCCGTGTCAGCGGGCTGCGGGGCCGACGGCGAGGGCCATGACGGCGGGCTGCGGGGCCGGCGGCGAGGGCCGGCCCCGATCCCGCGGACCGTGCGGCACCGCAGGCCGGGCCGCCGTCAGTCCTGCGGCCGGGACTCGATCAGCTTCCGCATCATCGCGACGAACCGCGCCTGCTCGGTCTCGTCGAGCGCGGTGAACCAGGACCGCTCACGCCGGGTCTGGAGCTCGAACGCCTCGGTCACCATCGCCCGCCCCTTCTCGGTGAGATCGACGTAGACCAGCCTTCGATCGGCGACGGTCCGGCTGCGCTCCACCAGCCCCTCCCGCTCCAGCGTGTTGACCAGGTTCGACACCGCCGAGCGGGTCAGCACCGACATCTCGGCGAGCCGGGCCGACTGGGTGGGCCCCAGCAGCCACAGCTTGAACATCAGCCGGAAGCCCGGCAACGTGAGCCCGCGCGGCCGGTGCACCCGGGACTCCAGATCGTTGACCAGCATCTGGGAGAGCTGCAGCACGTTGTAGGAGAGCGTGAAGGCGCGGGAGTCCGCCGGCGTCCGCATGTCCGCCACCCGGTCTCTCGCGTGCGCCTCGTACCAGCTCTCGGCCGATTCGTTCATGCGTCCGATCTTCTCAGGGTCTTGCGCCGGCACCACTGACTCTAGATGATGAAGGACGAAATAGTTAAGGCCAAAACATTTACTCGGGAGAGTACGGATGTCAGTGGTCATCGTGGGTGCCGGCATCGGCGGGCTGGCCACAGCCCTGAGCCTGCACGCGGCGGGTATGACCGAGGTGGTGATCGCCGAGGCCGCCGCGGAGCTGCGCCCGCTGGGCGTGGGCATCAACCTGCTCCCTCACGCGGTCCGCGAACTGGCCGAGCTGGGCCTGTCCGACCAGCTCGCCGGGATCGGCGTGACCACCGGGGAGCTCGCCTACCACAACCGCTACGGCTCGCCGATCTGGTCCGAGCCCCGCGGCCTGCGCGCCGGATACCGCTGGCCGCAGTTCTCGGTGCACCGGGGCCGGCTGCAGATGCTGCTGCTGGCGGAGGTGCGGAGGCGGCTGGGCGAGGCCGCGGTGCGGCCGGGGCACACGCTCACCGGCTTCCACCAGGAGGGCGGCACGGTGTCGGCCCGGTTCGCGACCGCCGGTGGGGAGACCGAGCTGACCGGTGAGGTGCTCATCGGCGCCGACGGGATCCATTCGGCGCTCCGAGCCCTGCTCTACCCCGACGAGGGGCCACCGCCGTGGAACGGCCTGGTCCTGTGGCGCGGGGTGTCCCGCGCGCGGCCGTTCCTCTCCGGCCGCTCCATGATCATGGCCGGGGACGGCACCGCGAAGTTCGTCGCCTACCCGATCCAGGAGGCGGCCCCGAGCCTGGTCAACTGGATCGCCGAGCGCCCCATGGACGAGGCCGTCGCGCGCGGCGACTGGAACCGGCCCGTGGAGCCCGCCGAGGTCCTGCGCCACTTCGGCGACTGGCGGTTCGACTGGCTGGACGTGCCGGGGCTGATCTCGGCGGCCGAGGCCGTCTACGAGTACCCGATGGTCGACCGGGACCCGCTCCCGCGCTGGTCGCACGGCCGGGTGACCCTGCTCGGCGACGCCGCCCACGCGATGTACCCCATCGGCTCCAACGGCGCCTCCCAGGCGGTGCTCGACGCTCGCGTGCTCGCCTACGAACTCGCCGTCGGCCGGTCCCCCGAGCAGGCTCTGTGCGCCTACGAGGAGCGGCGGCGGCCCGTGACGACCGCTCTGTGCCTGGCCAACCGGAGCATGGGGCCGGAGGTGGTGATGAGAATCGCCCACGAGCGCGCACCCGGCGGGTTCACCGACATCGAGGACGTGATCCCGGCGGCCGAACGCGAGGGCATCGCGGCCGCCTACAAGCGCACCGCCGGCTTCGATCCCCGGCTGCTCAACGAGCGCCCCTCCTACGGCGTGGCGCCGGCATGAGACCCGAGCTGACCCCGCTGGCCGCCTTCCGGGTGGAGCTCGACCCGGTCCTGGAACTCGGCGACTCCCCCTGGGGCCGTCGCCGGATCATCAACATCACCGGCGGCTCCTTCGAGGGCCCACGGCTGTCCGGTGAGATCCTGCCGGGCGGAGCCGACTGGCAGGTCGTGCACCCGGACGCGAGCGCGAGCATCGACACCCGTTACACGCTGCGCACACGTGACGGCGCCCTGATCTACCTGCAGACCACCGGCGTCCGGCACGGTCCGCCCGAGGTGATGGCGCGGCTCGCCGGGGGCGAGGAGGTGAACCCCGCCGAGTACTACTTCCGGCTGTTCTGCCGTTTCGAGACCGGAGCGCCCGCATATCGCTGGCTCAACCGCTCGCTGGCCGTCGCGTCCGGCACGCGCACCCCCGACGCCGTGCTCTACGACGCCTACGAGGTGAGATGAGGCACGGGGCCCGCGCCGGGCCTACACGGTGGCCGGGAAGGCCGAGGACGCGCGGATCCGGAGTTCGGCCGAGAAGAGCCGGCCGGGCTCTCCCGCGCGGCCCTCGACGCTGTCCACGAGCAGTTCCACCGCGGCCTCGGCCGTCTCGCCGGGCAGGAAGCTGAGCGTGCTGATCGGCGGATCCGTGTGCAGGGCCGTCGGGTCCTCCGTGGTGCAGACGAGCAGCAGGTCGTCGGGGACGGACCGGCCGCACCTGCGGACCGCCTCCAGCAGGAGCGGCGGGTTGACCTCGACCAGGGTGAAGAGCGCGTCCGGCGGGGCCGGACCGTCGAGCAGTTCCTCGACGGCCTCGAGCGTCGGCTGCAGGCCGGGGCCGGGGAGGCAGACGATGGAGGGTTCACGGCCCCGCTCGGCGCACCAGTCCCGGTAGGCGGCGGCCGACTCCTGGTGGAAGCAGGCCGTGGTCGCGCCCGCGACGACCGCGATCCGCTCGGCGCCGGCGGCCTCCAGGTGGTCCAGGACCCGGCGCACGGCGCCCCCGTGGTCAAAGTCGATCCACCGGCCGACCGTCCCCGCCCCGCCCGTCGCCTCCGCCAGGGCCCGCCGGTCGGAGACCACCGGGATGCCCGCCGCGAGGAAGTCCCCGACCATCGGATCCCCCTCGACCGGGTCGACGACGAACACGCCGTCCAGCGGCATGTCCAGCCAGCAGTCGTCCGGCCCGGAGGTGGGCAGCAGGACGACCCCGTATCCGTGGGTCAGGGCCGCCCGGGTCGCGGCGGTGACGAGCTGCCCGAAGTAGGCCAGCTCGGCGTAGACCCACGGCGTCTCGACGTACTCCCGCGCCGCGAAGCCGATCAGCCGGGTGTGCCCGGCGCGCAGCAGCCGCGCCGTGGCGTTCGGGCGGTAGCCGAGACGGCGCGCCACCTGCCGTACGTGCTCGCGGGTGGCCGCGGGCAGGCGTCCGGCTCCGTTCAGCGCGTCCGACACGGTCGTCTTGGAGACCCCCGCGGCACGGGCCACGTCCACCAGGCGGACCCGTACGGCGGAGCTGCGGTCTGACTGGCTCATGGGCGTGATCCTGCCACCCGGTCTGCGCCGTCCGCTACCCCTGCCACCGTTGCAGAATCGTTCCTTCCACCCCTTGTGCAGGAACGTTCCTTCACCAATACTCGCTGGCACCTCAGCCGCACGGCGCAAAACGTCGCGGCCCGTTCAGAAAGAGGTGGTCTGATGCGCACCTCCCGTTTCGCCGCCGTGACCGCGCTGCTCGCGCTCGCGACCGCCGCGTGCGGCGGCACTCCACGCGCCGGCCTCGGTGGAGACTCCGCCGCTTTCGAGATCACCAAGGACACCCCGCCGGCCAAGGGTCCGGTGGACTCGGTCACCTGGTCGCTCTACGCCGAGCCGCAGTCCCTGGACTACGCCTACGCCTTCGACTACCCGCCCAACACCGTGCTCGCCAACGTGTGCGAGCAGCTCATGCGGATCACGCCCGACCTGAAGCTGCAGCCGGGCCTGGCCAGTTCCGTGGCCTCCCCCGACCCCAGGCGCTGGGTCTACACGATCCGCCCGGGGGTGCGCTTCCACGACGGCTCCACGCTCACCGCCGAGGACGTCGTCGCCAGCCTGCGCCGCCACCTGAACCCCAAGACCGGCTCCTACTGGGTCTCGGCCTTCCGCAACGTCGAGTCGGTCGAGAAGACCGGCCCGATGGAGGTCACGGTCCGTCTGAAGCGACCCGACCAGCTCTTCAACGAGGAGATGGGCACCTCCGCCGGGACCGTCGAGAGCGCCGCGTTCCTGGCCAAGGCCGGGCAGGGCTACGGCACCCCGGACGTCGGCGTCAACTGCACCGGCCCGTTCACCCTCGACACGTGGCAGAAGGGCCAGTCGATCACTCTCAAGAAGTTCGACGGCTACTGGGACCCGACCCTCGCCCCCAAGGTGAGCACGGTCAAGAACGTGTTCATCCAGGACCCCTCCGCCCGCATCAACACGATGCTCGCCGGCGAGGTCGACGGCGGCTACCTGCTGCCGCCCAGCGGCCTCGCCAGACTGCGCGCCGCCACCAACGGAAAGCTCTACTTCGGGCCCAGCACCACGGCCGTGAGCCTGATCCCCACCGACCTCAAGGGCACGCTCGGTGACGTCCGCGTCCGCAGGGCGCTGTCCATGGCGCTCGACCGCACGGGCATCATCAAGGCCGCCGCGGGCGGGGTCGCCACACCGGCGAAGGCGCCCGCCGCGACCGGCGCCTGGGGAATCGCCGTGGAGGCGGCCGAGGGCTACTACGCCAAGCTCGCGGCCCTCACCCAGGATCTCGCCGGGGCGAAGAAGCTGATCCAGGAGGCCGGCGCCACCGGAAAGAAGATCGTGATGGCGACCAGCACGCTCTCCCCGGAGATCGGCGTCATCGCCAACGCGGCGCAGGCGGCGGGGCGCGCCATCGGCCTGGAGGTCGAGCTGAAGGCGGTCGCCCCGGACGCCTACACGGCGCTGTTCTCCGACCCGAAGGCCCGTGAGGGACTCGACCTGATGATGACGAGCTGGTACGACTCCACCCCCGACCCGCTGGAGTTCTACGGGAACCTGCAGACGGGCAACTTCGCCAACTACGGCGGCTACTCCAACCCGGACTACGACGCCCTGCTCGACCGGGCGAGCGGCCAGAGCGACCCCGCCGCCCGCGCCGCGACGGTCGCCGAGCTGCAGGAGATCGCGGTCCGTGACCTGGTCTGGATCCCGCTGTACGAGGTGCCGCACACCATGTTCCTCAACAACCGGCTCACGGGCGCACCGACCAGCATCGCCCAGCTCCAATATCCCTGGGCCGCCCCGCTGGGTACGGCCGGCTGAGCCCGGCCATGGCACGCTTCCTCCTCCGCCGGATCGCCGGAATCGTCGCGATGCTGGTCGCCACCTCGTTCGCGGTCTTCGGCTCGGTCCACCTCGCCCCCGGGGACCCGGCGGCCTTCCTCCTGGGAGGCCGCTCGGCGTCACCGGCGGCGATCGCGGCCATCAAGGCGCAGTACCACCTGAACGACCCGTTCCTGGTCCAGTACGTCAAGTGGGTCGGCGGCGTGGTCACCGGCGACTTCGGCCGGTCCGTGCAGTTCCGGCAGGACGTGGCCGGCCTGATCGCCGCCCGGCTGCCGACGACGCTCTGGCTCGTCGGCTACGCCGGCCTGCTCATCCTGGTCGGCGGACTGGCGCTCGGGGCACTGGCCGCGCTGCGGCCGGGCGTCGTCGACCGGCTGGTCCTCGTCGGCACGGGCGTCGCCACGGCCACCCCGGCGTTCGTCGCCGCGATCGGGCTGATCTCGCTGTTCTCCCTCCAGCTGGGCTGGTTCCCGGCCTTCGGCAACGGCACCGGCTTCGGCGACCGGATCACCCACCTGACGCTCCCGGCGGCGGCGCTCGCCCTGACCTTCGTCGGCCTGCTGGCCCGGGTGACCCGGGCGGCGATGCTGGAGGAGTTGGCGCGTGAGCACGTCGAGGTGGCCCGCTCGCGCGGCATCGCCGGCACGGAGGTGCTGCGCCGGCACGTGCTCCGCAACGCCCTCGGCCCGATCACGACCGTGACCGGGACCGTCGTGGCGGGCCTGCTGGTCAGCACCTCGATCGTGGAGACCGCCTTCGGCCTCTCGGGGGTCGGCCAGCTGCTCGTCGGCTCCGTCACCGTCAAGGACTTCCCGGTCGTGCAGGCCGTCAGCCTGCTGGTGGTGCTGGCCTTCGTCTCCGCCAACCTCCTCGTCGACGTGATCCATCCCCTCATCGATCCCCGACTGTCCCACGCGAAGGGAGACGCGTCGTGACCGTCCTGTCCGTCCACCGGCGCAAGATCCTGGCGCCGCTGACCCGTCTCGCCGGAGGCGACAGGCTCGTCGCGGCCGCCCTCGCCGTCCTGGCCGTGCTGATCGTCGCGGCGGTCTCCGCCCCGCTGATCGCACCGCACGATCCCGACGGCATCGACCTGTCCGCCACCCTGAGCGGCTCCGGCGCCGACCACCTGCTGGGCACCGACCAGTCGGGCCGCGACATCCTGTCCCGGCTGATCTACGGCGCCCGGACCGGCCTGCTCGGACCGCTGGCGGTGGTCAGCGTGTCCACGGTCCTCGGCATGCTGGTCGGGGTGGCCGCCGCCTGGCACGGCGGGGTTGTCGACTCCCTGCTGTCGCGCGCCATGGAATTCGTCTTCTCCTTCCCCGCCCTGCTGCTGGCCATCATGCTGGTGGCGATGTTCGGCGCCGGACCGACGGCCCCGATCGTCGCGATGAGCGTCGCCTACACCCCCTATGTCGGCCGGCTGGTACGCGCCGTGGCCCTCCAGGAGAAGGCCCGCCCCTACATCCAGGCGTACCGGGTGCAGGGCTGGTCCGGCTGGGTGATCTGCCTGAGGCATCTGATCCCCAACATCGCTCCCCTGGTCCTCGCCCAGTCCGCGATCAACTTCGGTTACGCGCTCATGGACCTCGCGGCCCTGTCCTTCCTCGGCTTCGGTGTCCAGCCGCCCACCGCCGACTGGGGCGTGATGATCAACGATGGGTCCGCCGCCCTGCTCCAGGGCGCGGCGCTCCCGGCTCTCGCCCCCGGCTTCACCATCGTGATCGCGGTGGTCGCCTTCGGTGTCGTCGGCGAGGCCGTCGCCGACCGCGTCGCCGGGCGGGAGCGATGATGGCCCCCCCGCTGCTGGAGATGGAGGACCTGAACGTGCGGCTCCCGGCCGGCAGGGCCGCGCGCCCCATCCTCGCCGGGGTGTCGCTCCATGTGGCACGGGGCGAGACCGTCGGGCTGGTCGGCGAGTCCGGGTCAGGCAAGTCCGTCACCTGCCGGTCGGTGCTGGGGCTGCTCCCCGAAGGGGCGGAGGCCACCGGAAGCCTGCGGGTGGAGGGCGACGACGTCCTGACGATGTCTCCGACCCGGCTCCGCGAGCTGCGCCGCCGCGGAATCTCCATGGTCTTCCAGGACCCCCGGGCCTCGATCAACCCGCTGCGCAGGATCGGCGATTTCATCACCGAAGGGATGCGGGCCGGCGGTGTGTCGCGGGGAGCCGCGCTCAGGCGGGCCGGGGAGTTGCTGGAGTCGGTCGGGATCCGTGACCCCCGCGCCGCGCTGCGCAGGTATCCGCACGAGTTCTCCGGCGGCATGCTGCAGCGTGTGATGATCGCCGGTGCGCTCGCCGGAGAACCCCGGCTGCTGCTGGCCGACGAACCCACCACCGCGCTGGACGTCACCACCCAGGCCGAGGTCGTCTCGATCCTCACCGGCCTGCGGACCGAGCGTGCCATGGGGATGCTCTTCGTCACCCACGACCTGGAGCTGGCCGCGGCGATCTGTGACCGCATCTACGTGATGTACGCGGGACGGATCGTGGAGGCCCAGTCCGCCGACGGGCTCTTCGCCCGGCCCCGCCACCCCTACACCGCCGCGCTGCTGGCCTCGACCCCGCGGCTGGACTCCGACCTGCCGCCGCGCGGCGTCCCGGGACGCCCGGTATCGCTCGCCGAGGCTCCGGCCGGATGCGCCTTCGCGGCCCGCTGCGCCCACGCACGGCCCCGATGCGCCGAGCACGAGCCGGTCCAACGGGAGGTCGACGGTGCTCACGTCGCCTGCCTGCGCGTGGAGGAGCTGGTCGATGAGTGAGTACGCGCTGCGGGTCGAGGGCCTGCGCAAGTCGTTCGGCGACCACGTGGCCGTCGACGACGTCTCCTTCTCGCTCCGGCCGGGCGGCTCCCTGGCCGTCGTGGGCGAGTCGGGATCGGGAAAGACGACGACGGCGCGGATGCTCGTCGGCCTGGAACGGCCGGATGCCGGCCGGATCCACGTCGGCGGGCGGGACCGCTCGGACGCCACCCGCGGCAGGGCGACCAGGCTGGCCCGGGCCCGCGAGATCCAGATGGTCTTCCAGGACCCCTACCTCTCGCTCGACCCCCGCATCACCGTCGCCCGGTGCGTCGAGGAACCGCTGGACCTGCACTTCGCGCTGAGCCCGCAGCAGCGGCGCTCCCGCCGGGACGAACTGCTGGCGCGGGTGGGCCTCGGCGAGCGGGAGGCGGACGCGCTCCCCAGGCGGCTGTCCGGCGGCCAGCGCCAGCGGGTCGCGCTCGCCCGCGCGCTGGCGACCGAGCCGAAGGTGCTGATCCTGGACGAGGCGACCGCCGCCCTCGACGTGTCCATCCAGGCGCAGATCCTCGACCTGCTGGCGGAGATCCGCCGGGACACCGGCGTCGGATACCTGTTCGTCACCCACAACCTGGCGCTCGTCCGGCACGTCGCCGACGACATCCTCGTGCTCTACCGGGGGCGCGTGGTCGAATCCGGCCCGACCCGGCAGGTGCTGTCCGACCCCCAACACCCCTACACCCGCCTGCTGCTGCACTCGGTGCCACGACACGGCTGGGACCCCGCCCAGATCGCGGCCGACCGGCGTGCCCTCGCGGCCACCCTGAAGGAGTTCCCGTGACCGACCTCGCCTACCTTCCCGCGACCGAGGCCCTGCGGCTGTTCCGGTCCCGCGAGCTGTCGCCCGTCGAGCTGATGACCGCCGTCATCGAACGGGCCGAAGCCGTCGAAGCGCAGGTCAACGCATTGACCGAACGCACTTTCGAGGATGCTCTCACCCAGGCGGCGGAGGCCGAGCGCGCCTACCGCGACGGCGGCTCGCCACGGCCGCTGGAGGGGCTCCCGGTGGCCGCGAAGGACGAGCAGCCGATCGCCGGGCGGCTCGCCACGGACGGCTCGCTCGCCTACCCCGACCAGGTGGCCGAGGAGACCCATCCGGTCATCGAACGGGTGCTGGCCGCCGGCGGGATCATCCACGCCCGCACCACGACGCCCGAGTTCTGCTGCGCGGCCTTCACCCACTCCCGGCTCTGGGGGGTCACCCGCAACCCGTGGAACCTGGACTACTCCCCCGGCGGCTCCTCGGGCGGCTCGGGTGCGGCGCTCGCCTCCGGTACGGCCACGCTCGCCACCGGCTCCGACATCGGCGGCTCCATCCGCCTGCCCGCCGCGGCCACCGGAACGGTCGGCTACAAACCGCCCTACGGCCGGGTGCCGGCGATGCCTCCGTTCAACCTGGACCACTACTGCCATGACGGGCCGATGGCCCGCACCGTCGCCGACTGCGCACTGCTGCAGAACGTCATCGTCGGCCCGCACCCCGGCGACGTGGTCTCTCTCCGCCCGGCGGTCCGCATCCCCGACCGGCTCGGAGACGTCGTCGGCCTCCGCGTCGCCTACGCCCCCAACCTGGGCGACTGGGAGATCGAGCCCGATGTCGCGGCCAACACCCGGGCCGTCGCCGACGCCCTGGCCGCGGCCGGGGCGATCGTCGAGGAGGTGGAGGTCGGCCTGCGCCGCGCCGACGTCATGCGCGCCGCCTTCATCCACTTCGGCACCATCTTCGGCCCCATGGTCGCCAACGTCGCGGCCGAGCACGGTGACAGGCTGACCCGCTACGCCCTCACCTTCGCCGCGGAGTCCCGGGCGGCTGCCGAGCGGGACGGGTTCCTGGCCGGCCTGGAGCTGGAGGCCACGATCTACGCGGTCATCGGCGCGCTGCTGGACCGCTACGACGTGCTGATCTGCCCGACCGCCGGGGCACCCGCCCTGCGCGCGGGCGAGGACTACGTCGATGCCAAGCTGGTCGTGAACGGCGTCGAGCTCGGCCACTACATGGAGTACTCGCTGACGACCGTCTTCAATGTCGCCAGCCGCTGTCCGGTTCTCAACGTCCCGTCCGGTCGGGCGTCCAACGGAGTCCCGACCGGGGTGCAGATCGTCGGCCGCAGCTACGACGACGCGACCGTCTTCCGGGTCGGCGCCGCCGTCGAACGCGTCCGGCCCTGGGCCCTGCGCCCCGAAACGCTCTGATCCCCCGGCCCGGCGATCCCCTGCCCCGGCGCCCTCACGCGCTCCGCTCCCCCGGCGCACCGGTTCCCTGATGTTCCAATCCCTGCGCTCCGGTCCCCTGATGCTCCGCTCCCTCGCGCTCCGGTCCCCCACCCCATGCCCCGGAGCGCGCCGTCCCCTCTGTTCTCCATGCCCCCGAAGCACTCCGATCCCCCTGGTCTCACGTCGAGGAGAGTCCGTATGCCCGCCCCCGCCGACCTCGTCTTCCACAACGGTCCGGTGCACACGCTCGGTCCCGCCCGGACCGCCGCCACGGCGGTCGCCGTCCGCGACGGCCTGATCGTCGCCGTCGGCCGGGACGCGGACGTGCGACCGCTGATCGGCACGGCCACCGAGGTCGTCGACCTGGCCGGCCGGGCCCTGCTGCCCGGCTTCCAGGACGCCCACGTGCATCCGGTCCTCGCCGGCGCCACCATGATCCAGTGCGACCTGCACGACGCCCGTGACGCCGACGAGGCCCTCGCGGCCGTCCGGACCTACGCCGCGGCCAACCCCGAGGCGGAATGGATCGCCGGAGGCGGCTGGTCCATGGAATGGTTCTCCGGCGGCACGCCCAGCCGGCACCTGCTGGACGCGGTGGTCCCCGACCGGCCCGTCCATCTGATCAACCAGGACGGCCACGGCGCCTGGGTCAACACCAGGGCCCTGGAACGGTGCGGGATCGACGCGGGCACCCCGGACCCGATCGACGGGCGCATCGAGCGGGAGGCCGACGGCACCCCGCAGGGCACGCTCCACGAAGGCGCGTCGGACCTGGTCGCCCGGCACGTCCCCGAGCCGACCGCCGACATGATGCTCCGCGCTCTGCGGGCCGGCCAGCGGCGAATGCACTCGGTCGGCGTGACGGCCTGGCAGGACGCGATGGTCAGCCCCGAGGTCCAGCGGGCCTACCTGACCGCGGCCGAGTCCGGGCTGCTCACCGCCCGGGTGGTCGGCGCGCTCTGGTGGGACCGCGAAAGAGGTGAGGAGCAGATCCCCGAACTGCTCGCGCGCCGGGGCGGCGCGGGACGGTTCCGCGCCACCAGCGTCAAGATCATGCAGGACGGCGTGGCGGAGAACTTCACCGCCGCGATGACCTCCCCCTACCTGGACGGCTGCGGATGCCGTACCGGCAACCAGGGACTCAGCTTCCTCGACCCGGAGAGGCTGCGCGCGCACGTCACCCGCCTGGACGCCGAAGGCTTCCAGGTCCACGTGCACGCCGTCGGCGACCGGGCGGCCCGCGAGGCCCTCGACGCGTTCGCGGCCGCGCGCGCCGCCAACGGCGTGAACGACCACCGCCACCACATCGCCCACCTGCAGGTCGTGCACCCCGCCGACGTGCCGCGGTTCGCCGCCCTGGGGATCGCCGCCAACGTCCAGCCGCTGTGGGCGGCGCACGAGCCGCAGATGGACGAGCTGACCATCCCGTTCCTCGGCCCGGAACGCGCCGGCTGGCAGTATCCCTTCGGGGACCTGGCCCGGACCGGCGCCCGGCTCGCGGCGGGGAGCGACTGGCCGGTCAGCAGCCCCGACCCGTTCTGGGGCATCCACGTCGCGGTCAACCGCACGGCTCCGGGCGGGGACCGGGAGGCGTTCCTGCCGCGGCAGCGGCTCGACCTGACGGCGGCGCTGGCCGCCTACACGATCGGCACGGCGTGGGTGAACCACCTCGACACGCGGACCGGCACGATCGAGGAGGGCAAGCTCGCCGACCTGGTGGTCACCGACCGCGACCCCTGTTCGATCCCGGCCGGTGAGCTCGCCGAGACGTCGGTGCTGGCCACCTACGTCGAGGGCAGCCGGGTGCACACCGATCCGGCCTTCTGAGCCACCGCCCGGCTCACCCGCCGCCGGACGGCCTGAGCGTGATACGGATCTTGGACTGCTTGGAGGGGAGCTTCTCCCAATCGTCCATGAAGGTCGCCTGGAGGCCGTGCTCGCCGGCCAGCGCGACCAGTGTCGCCGTGCGGTAGTAGAAGTCCTCGCCCAGGACCTGGTGCTCCTCGCCCTCCGTGCGGTCGAAGGTGAAGTCGAACCAGCCGGCCGGCTTCATGATCCGGCCGACGTGCTGGAAGCACTCCTCGATCACGTGGCGCGGGGAGTGGGAGAAGACGCTGTGGGCGTGGACCACGTCGAAGGCCCTGTCGGGCAGGGCGGCCAGGCGCAGGTCGCCGACCGGCATGAGATGCGGGAGCTTGTCGCGCAGGCCATGGCCGACGATCGTGTCCTGGGCGGCGATCAGGATGTCGGGAGAGATGTCGACGCCGTAGTAGTTGCCGGTGTCCAGATAGTCGATGAACAGGCGTCCGGCCCGCAGGTTGCCGCAGCCGATCTCCAGCAGGCGGTGGTCGGGCCGCAGACCGTGCCGTACGAGGTAGTCGAACTGCAGCCGGCCCATGGCCAGCCAGCGCTCGTGCGACCTGCTGCCCACGGCCGACTCCGAGCCGCGGGCGGTGTCGGATCTCATCACGGCCCGGTAGTAGCCGATGTGGTCGCGGGTGCGCAGGCGCAGCCAGGTGTTCCTGGTCAGCCTTCTCAGGTGCGGCGAGATCCGGCCGGGGTGGCCGAGGGCATACCTGATCTGGTGGACGAGGCTGGCGCGGTTGTTGTTGTGCATGTCTCCCCCGGGGCCAGGGCTGCGCTCCTGGTGATCTTGTCGGCGATGCCGATGATAGCCGAGAGTGACAGAAGTGTTACTCAAAGGGATGTCGCCGGGAGTGGCGGCCTGCGCCGTCCACCGCCCCCGCCGCCCGACAGGAACCGCTCGGCCAGCTCGCAGGTGCCCTCGGTGTAGCCGGCGCCGAGCTCGGCTGCGATGTCGACGCCGGTGTGCGTGCCGATCCAGGCGACCAGCAGCAGGCGGCGGAACATGATGAAGGTCCAGATCTCGGCCTCGTCCTCGGCCGGCAGGTCGAGGACCGTGCGGTAGCCCCGCACCCAGGAGTCGACCATCTCGGGGACCTGGGGATGGTGCTCGATGAAGCTGAGCGCGGCGGCCAGGTCGTAGAGGTACCAGCCGAAGCCGCAGTCGTCGAAGTCGATGACGCTGGGCGGCCCGTCGCCCACCACCAGCAGGTTGGCCAGGCGCAGGTCGGCGTGGATGAGGCCGTAGCGGCCGGCGCCGCGGCCGAAGCGGCGGAGCCGGGCGCGCAGTTCCCCGTCGAGCCGCTCCAGCAGGGCCCGCGCCTGCGGGTCCATCCCCACGCCGTCCTGCCAGCGGCCCCACCGCGACCGGGCGCCGAGAGCGGCGTCGTAGTCCCAGTGGAAGCGGGTGAACCCCGCGGGGCGCGGCCAGCTCCGCGCGTGCCGGTGCATCCGGGCGGTGATCGCGCCGAGCCGCTCGAAGCCGGGCACCAGCCGGTCCTGCGGCGGTTCGGTCCCGGGCAGGAACTCGAACATCACGCAGTCACGGGGCTGCGGGCCCGGGACGGTCAGGACCCGGGACCCGTCCGGCGCCGGCAGCACCCGGGGCGTCCGGACCCCGGCCTCCTCGCGGAGCGCCTCCAGCCAGGCGAGCTCGGACAGGATCGCCGGGGTGGCGTGGTAGCCGAGGCGGTGCACCCGCAGGATGGACCGGGCCCCGGTGGCCGGGTCGTCCACCCGGTAGGTGGCGTTCTCCGACACGTTGACCAGCGTGACCTCGGCGTCCGGCAGCCCGTGGATCCGCACCGCCGCGCGGGCGGCCTCGTGCACGCGGGCCAGCACGTCGCCCCCGGCCGACAGATCGTGGGCCTGCACGTCGCCCCCGGCCGACAGATCGTGGGCCTGCATGAATTCTCCGTTCGCGTGGGCGGAACCCCGGATCTCATATGAGATCTTGCACCACCGGTCGGCGGCGGATACAAACCGAATTGTCCACTGCTAAGGCCCCAAAGGCTTGAAGGAGCCCGGTTGAACCTCGAACTCGCGCTGCGCATGTGTGAGGCCTCGGTGAAACAGGCCGGGCGTGAAGGGGCCCTCGTCTCGGTGGCGGTGGTCGACGCGGGCGGCCACCTGGTCGCCTTCCAGCGGATGGACGGCGCGGAGATCGCCGGGCCGGCGCTGGCCCCCGGCAAGGCCTACACCGCGGTGGCCCACCGGATGCCCACCGCCGACCTCGCGCCCCTGGTCGCGCCGGGCGGAGACCTGTACGGCCTGGCCGGGGACCGGTACGTGTGCTTCGGCGGCGGCATCCCGCTCTGGGACCGAGGCGAGGGCCGCAGAGTGGTGGGCGCGGTCGGGGTCAGCGGTGGCACCGTGACCCAGGACGTGGCCTGCGCCGAGGCGGCCGCCGCGCTCTGGGACGGGGCGTAGGCCACCGACCGCCACCCGGGAAGGCCCGGCGGCGGGCCACCGGGCTTGCGGAAGCAGACCGCCGGGCTTGCGGAAGCAGACCTCCGCCGGGCTCCGGAAACAGACCGGCGCCGGGCTCCGGGGGCGGCCGCCGCGGTCCCGCCCCGCCGGACCGGTGATCACCGTGTTACCTCCGTTGCGGGTGGGGCAGAGGCGTCCCTGCCCCAGGCGGTGATCGCCTGACCGGTCCCACTCCGTGGAGGATCCCGTGAACGTTCTCGTGCTGCTCGCCCTGGTCTGCTTCCTGGCCGCCGCGATCTGGGCCGCCATCGGCCGGTCCTGGCCGGTGGCGCTGCTCGCGGCCGGCGCGTTCCTGATCACGCTGTCCGGCACGTCGCTGATCGACGGCTAGATGACCCCCTTTTCCCGCAGGGCGGCGAGGTCCTCGGCGGTCAGGCCGAGGGCGCCGAGGACCTCGTCGGTGTCCGCGCCGTGCGGGCGGCCGGTCCAGCGGATCTCACCGGGGGTGCCGGTGAGCCGGAACATGACGTTCTGCATCCGCACCGGGCCGAGCTCGGGGTCCTCGACGGTTGTGATCGCGTCCAGGGCCGCGAGCTGCGGGTCGGCCATGATGTCGCGCACGTCGTAGATGGGGGCGACGGCGGCCTGGGCCTGCTCGAAGGCGGCCAGGACCTCCTCGCGGGTGTGCTCGGCCACCCAGGCCGCCACGGCGCCGTCCAGCTCGTCGGCGTGCGCGACCCGGCCCGATCCGCTGGCGAACCACGGCTCGCCGATCACCTCCGGGCGGCCGACCAGGCGCATCACCCGCTCGGCGATGTTCTGGGCCGAGGTGGAGACCGCGACCCAGGAGCCGTCCTTGCAGCGGTAGGTGTTGCGGGGGGCGTTGTTGACCGAGCGGTTGCCGGTGCGCGGCGGGACGGTGCCGAGCTGGTCGTAGATGGTGGGCTGGGCACCGAGCACGGTCAGGATCGGCTCGATGATGGACAGGTCGACCACCTGTCCCCGGCCCGAGCGCAGCGCGGTCATCACCGCGAAGGCGGTGGCGAGGGCGCAGATGCCGTCGGCCAGGCCGAACGGCGGCAGCGTCGGCGGGCCGTCCGGCTCGCCGGTCATCGCCGCGAAGCCGCTCATCGCCTCGGCGAGCGTGCCGAACCCGGGCCGCTTCGCGTAGGGGCCGAACTGCCCGAACCCGGTCACCCTGGCCAGCACCAGGTCGGGGTTTGCCGCGCTGAGCCGCTCGTAGGAGAGGTTCCACCGCTCCAGCGTCCCCGGCCGGAAGTTCTCGATCACCACGTCGGCCTCGCGCACCAGCTCCACCAGCAGGTCCTGGCCCTCGGCCGTGGACAGGTCGAGCGTGATCGCGCGCTTGTTGCGGCCGAGCATCTTCCACCACAACCCCTCCGGGCCGTGGCCGCGCGAGGGGTCGGGCCTGGCCGGGTGCTCGACCTTGATCACCTCGGCTCCGTAGTCGCCGAGCAGCATCGCCGCCATGGGACCGGCGAACAGGGTCGCCAGGTCCAGCACGCGGACACCGTCCAGGGCCTTCATATCTCCTCCATGCGGCGCGAGCCGATCGTCGGCGACCGTTCCAGGTCGGGGTGGGTGCACAAGGGCTTCACGGTGTGTCCGGGGGGCACGGGCCCCGCGCCGGCGCACCGCTCGCGCCCATGACATGACGTGGCCGCCCACCCGCTCCGGCGGCACCGGGGCCGGCGGGCCGACCGGCCGTGGCCCGGCCGCCGGCCGTCCGGCGCGCCGTTCATGCCCGGGTCTCCCCCGGTGGCGCCGGTACGGCGGGCCGCCCGGCGCCACCCGGCGCCGCCGGGCGCCGCCGGGCGGCGGGTGCGGGTCCGGCGGGCCGTACGGCGACTGTCAGGCATCGGAGCCGGCGAGGCTCCGGTCGATCTCGGCGCGGGCGGGCATGGAGGTGCTGGCCCCCTCCCGCTGGACGGACAGGGCCGCGGCGGCGTCGGCGAACCGGACCGCCCGGTCGGGGGGCTGCCGCTCGACGAGGGCGGCGGCGAGCGCCCCCACGAACGTGTCGCCCGCCGCCGTGGTGTCCACCGCCCGCACCTTGGGCGCCTGGACGCGCAGGGCCGGGGCGGTGCCGGGTCCGGCGCTGAGCGCGCCGCGCGACCCCAGGGTGATGATCACCCAGTCGACCCTGGTCCGCAGCTCCCGCACCGCCTCCTCGTGGTCGGCGCGCCCGGTGATCGCCGCGGCCTCGTGCTCGTTGGCGACGAGCACGTCCACAGCCTCCAGCAGTTCGTCGGGGAGCGGCTGGACGGGGGCGGGGGTGAGGATCACCGTGGTCCCCGCGGCCCGCGCCGCGCGGGCCGCGGCGGTGACCGCCCCGATGGGGAGTTCGAGCTGCAGGAGCAGGACGTCGGAGCGGGCGATGACCTCCAGCTCGGCCTCGGAGGGCGCGCTCACCGCGCCGTTGGCGCCGGGGACCACGATGATGGAGTTGCCGCCCTGGTCGTCGACGACGATCTGGGCGATGCCGGAGGGGCCGGGCACGGTGCGCAGACCGCTGACGTCGACTCCGGCCCCGGCCAGCGTCCGGCGCAGCTCGGGGCCGAAGGCGTCGTCGCCGACGGCGCCGAGGAAGGCGACCTCGGCTCCGGCGCGGGCGGCGGCGATGGCCTGGTTGGCGCCCTTGCCGCCGGGGACCGTGCGGAACGCGCGGCCGGTCACGGTCTCGCCGAGGCCGGGGGCGGCCTCGACGTAGGCCACCAGGTCCATGTTGACACTGCCGAATACCGAGATCATGGTTCCTCCGTCGCCAGGGCCAGCGTGCGGGCCGCCAGCTCGTCCAGGCCGATGCCGTCGAAGCCGGTGATACTGCTGGCCAGCCGGTTCTTCAACGACCACTGCGGCGGGATCGCGGACGCGCCGCGCAGCGCGCCGGCGATGGAGCCCACGGTCGCCCCCGCCGAGTCGGTGTCCCAGCCGCCCGCCACGGCCCCGGTGATCGAGGCGGTGAAGTCGCCCCGGCCGTGGACCAGCGCGGCCGTGATCAGCGCGGCGTTGTTGATCGTGTGGACCCAGTGCAGGGCCCCGTGGCGTCCGTGGAGGCGGTCGACGACCCGCTCGAAGTCCTCCTCCTCGCGCGCGTCCTCGGCGGCCAGCCGTACGGCGGCGGCCAGCCGGGACCGCGGCGGGATCACGGCGAGACCCGCGGCGACCACCTCCTCGGCGGAGGAGGCCACCAGTGCCGTGGCGCACATCGCGGCCACGAACATGGAGCCGTAGATCCCGTTGGCTGTGTGGCTGAGCCGGGCGTCGCGCCAGGCGAACTCGGCGGCCGTCGCCGGGTCACCGGGGTTGGCCCAGCCGTAGACGTCGGCCCTGATCAGCGCCCCGATCCACTCCCTGAAAGGGTTGCGGAAGGTCGCCGTGGAGGCGGGGGCGGCCCCGTCCGGCTCCGGCCCGCCCTCCGGGGAGGGCGGCTCCAGGCCCGTCAGCAGGTTGCGGTAGGCGGCGCGCTCGGCGGTGAACACCCGGCCGCCGGGCAGCTCGTCCAGCCAGAGCTGCGCGACGTCGTCGGTGGTGAAGGCGCGGCCCCGCCGTTCGAGCAGGGCCAGGGCCAGCAGCGCGAAGTTGAGGTCGTCATCCTCGGGGACGCCGTCGATGTTCTCGGCGAGGCTGTTGACCGCGCTGCGCCGGTTCCACGGCCAGCGCGCGCCGATCTCGGCGGGCAGGCCCCGCGCGGTGAACCATCCCCGGATCGGCCAGTTCCCGGTCGCCTCGGCGATGGCCCTGATCCCCTCCCGGGGGATCTTCTCCACGGGCTTGCCCAGCACGCATCCCGCCGCCCGGCCGAGCCACGCCCCCAGCATCCGGTCCGTGGCCTGCGCCGTGGCCTGCGGGGACGGGGCGCCCGCCGGCCGCCGGGCGGCCGGCCACCGCGGGCAGGCCGCGACGATCCCGGCCAGGGTGGAGGGCTCGGGGAGCGGGGACGGGAGCGCGGCGAGCTCGTCGAGCAGCTCCTCGGCCAGACCACGCAGCCCGGCCGGGGGGATCTCGGGCGAGGCCCCCGCCCGGGGCGGGGCGTCGTGTCCTCCCGCGGCGTGCCAGCGGGCGGCGATCTCCGTCACCTCGCGGCCGTCCTCGGCCGCCTGGCGCAGCTCGTGGCCGACCAGATCCTCCGGCTGCACCCAGGTCAGGCGGATCATCCGGCGTCTCCGAGGAGCGCGGCGAAGGCGGACTCGTGGGCCCGGCGGCGCTCCAGGTCGGCGGCGTGGATGCGGCGCGCGACGCGGGCCAGGTCCAGGCCGGGGGTGACGAGGTCGGTGCGGCTGGCGGTGGAGATCTGATCGACCCAGTCGGCGGGGACCGCCTCGCGCCCGCCGAGGGCGCCGGCGATGGCGCCGCCCATGGAGGCGATGGAGTCGGCGTCGCGGCCGTAGTTGACGCCGCCGAGGACGGTGTCGCGGTAGCCGCCCTTGGCGATCAGCAGGAACGCCAGGGCGAGCGGGAGCTCCTCGATGCTGTGCAGGCGGCTCGGGCGGCGGGCGCCGAGCCCCTGGTCGCGGTAGGTGTCGGCGACGGTGTCGTAGGGCTTCATGGCGGCGCGCAGCCGCTCGAAGGAGCCGTCCCAATGGCCGAGGCCGCGGGCCACCGAGCAGACCGCGTCGATGGCCGCCGCCGTGCCGTCCTTGGCGAGCCGGAGGCAGGTGGCCACCACCGAGTCGGCCGTCGCGCCCGGGCGCATGGCCTCGGCCACCGCGGCGGCGAGCACCCCGGCCGCCTCGCGGCCGT